>PLQW01000057.1:0-2289 GCA_003160215.1 Acidobacteriaceae bacterium | reverse complement strand
TCGCGGCGCTCGACGCTATTCAAGAGTTGCTGGAGCGCTTCAGCGTCTTGGGGCTGGGGGCCGGCGGTCTTCACGATTCCGGCCGGGTGCGCCCGAGCCACGGGAGGGCATCGAGGGCGACCTGGACGTCGGCCGAGGTCACGACCCGCCGGTTCGCCAGCGCCGCCTGCTCCATCGCCCGCTGCAACAGGGCGTTGAGGGTGCGCGGGATGCCTTGCGCCGACTGCAGAAGAAGGGTCTCCGCCGCGGGCTCAAAGGGACTGGAGTGGATCCCGACCTCAGCCAGGCGTCGGCGCAGGTATTCGCTAAAACTGTCCGCGGGCCAACGCTCGAGGTGGAGGCAAAACCCCAGTCGCGACACGAGCGCCTTGTTTACCCCCAAATCCAGCCTTCCCATCAGATCCTCGTCCCCGCAGAGGATGAGCGAGAACGGGGTTGTCGCGTCCGATCTGGCGCAGGTGAGAAGACGCAACTCCTCCATGGCGGCGATCGCTAGATCCTGCGCCTCCTCGATCATCACGATCGGCCACGCCGGAGCCCATTCCTGCCACAGTTCGGACAGGATCGCGACGTTGTCGCCCTTGCGGTACATCGGGGCCTTGCCGCCTAGCCTCACCAAGTGCCGCAGGAGATCGGAGCTCATGAGCGAGCCGTGCGCGAGGCGCAGGATGCGGTACTGCTTCGCCGAGAGCCGCTCGCTCCAGCGGTACAGGAGGGTGCTTTTGCCGACCCCGTGCGTCCCGTGCAGGACTCCGCTGGCCCTTACGCCTGCCAGCTGGTCGAGCCGCCGGTAGGCTTCCGACCACGAGGGGTGCGTCAGCACGACCTCGCCGTCGGCCATGCCCGGCCATCGGCTCGCGCCCCACAGAGTTTTCAACGCCATATCCAGAGTCGGTTCAGTAGATTTCACGGTCATAGTCGTTGGTTGTTATCCGCAGCTTGCTGTTGCGGTGCTTGTTGCAGCGGATGGCGAGCCCCATGAAGCGCTCCCCCAGCCACACCTCCATCCGGGCCAGAGTGATCGGATCAAAGCGCACCGTAACGACCTGCCCTCGCAGGTGGGTCGCGACTTCCCACAGGTCGGCCCCGAGCGAGAAGGTCGCATCCTTCCTCACCCGGCGCTTCTGGCGCATGAAGAAGAGCCGGTCCAAAGACACATCCTTTTCCAGGAGCCGCAGCGACGTCCCCAGCCGCGCGAAGCGCCCCGCCGGGGATTCGCCGCAGAGGGCGCCGTGCGCGCGCTGATGATAATCCGTTTCCAGCCATTTCCAGAGGCGCGCGTTCATTGTTTCCATCGTGGCCACCGGCTCGAAGACCAAGGTCGGCAGGAACTGCACCTGCAGAGTCGAAAAAAAACGCTCAATCTTTCCCTTCGACCAGCTGTGGTACGGCTTACAGTGGATCAACCGGATCCCGAGATTCGCGCACACGATTCCCAGATGCTGGCTGCGGAACGCACTGCCGTTATCGGTGTAGAGCTTGTCCGGAAGCCCGCGCGTCTGGACCGCCTTTCGCAGCGCATCCAAAAATCCCTCGAGGCGCTCCGCCCCGTAAAACTGGGCATGCACCACCAGCCGCGTGCAATCGTCCAAGAGCGCAAACAGGAACGTGCGCTCCTTCGTTTCCTCGCCGGTCTTGATCGAGGGCCCGTGCATGCAGTCCGCCATCCAAAGCAGATTCGGGAGCGGCACCTCGAAGGCCTTGGTCGNNAAGCCGACATCCGCCAGCCGGCGCTGCAGCGTACTCGCACTAAATGTCCCCGGTTCGAGGATTCCCTGACGCAGCAATTCGTCGCTGAGCGCCTTCACGCTAAACTGCGGGTTCTCCCTCCGAAGTTTGACCAACGCCTCCACCGCCGCCGGATCCATCGCCTTCGGCACTCCCCGGTCCGAACGGGGCCGGTTCTGCAGCGCCTGGAACTTGTTCCTCTTGTACCGGTAGTACCAGTCCTCGATCGTGCGCGCCGAAAAAAAGCGCCCGTCCCATGCCTGCACCGCCGCCGCTCCGATTGCTTGGGCCATGCTCTGCCCGCTCTGGATNNCCGCGAAGCGTCCCAAGGCCCGGTTTTCATCAGGATCTTCCGCCGAACTGCTTACGTTGTTCATCGCCCGGCACCGTTTCAGCTCCTGCCACCACCCCGCGATAATTTCGTTGTGTGGGACCACGCAATATTCAGCCTTGGGGTCGCTCTTTCCGACCCGTTTGTGGTCATCCCTTGGCTGGCTGATGGCAATGATACCTCTTGAAGAGGGTTGTTCTAAATTCATTAACCAGTCGGCATGCGGCGGA
>PLQW01000228.1 GCA_003160215.1 Acidobacteriaceae bacterium | reverse complement strand
CTCGCGCCCGATCTGCTCCGCCACCGCCATGCCCGCCTCGCACAAGCACGACTTGGCGATTTCACGCCACCAACCAATCCGTTGCCTTGCTTCTCTGCGTCATGTTTTGGACGAAAAATGACTCATAACGCAGGCTCTGCGTGGTTGGTTACAGCAGTTCCGGTGGAGACGAAGTCGCGAGGGCTGCCGTATCGGCATCGTCGTCGGGCAACTCGTCCATAGTGAGTTCCGGCCAGTAAATGTGAAAACTGCGTGCCAGAGTGTTGGTATCGTTCCCCACAATATGGATGGATTCATTGGGCACTTCAAGCAACGTATCTCCTGCCCGGTAGTAGATCTTCACTCCATCCTTGACTTCAAACAGGCAGCCCTCCTGAATCTTAACGACGCCTCGAGAATGATGCCCATGCTTCGGGGTGCGCGTTCCCGGTGCCCAGGTAAATTGAACTGCTTCAATGCCGTGTGCGCGTTGACGAACATCTCGCAGTGGCCGGACGATTTCTGCTGTTTCCACGATGCCCTCCTTGCAGCACCATGCAAAAGTTGTCGAGATTGACTTTGCACCTTACCACAAGGGATTCGGAGAAGTCAGTGATTGCTGTTGATAACGCATTATGAAAGGGCGCCCCTTGGGGTAGGTTGTGAGTATGAGGCTCATCGCCTACGAATGGAGCACCCTGGTGACTAGCGAAAAGTATATTGGGCTCGATGTTCATCAAGCAACGATCTCGGTAGCGGTCATGGATGCCAGCGGCAAGCTGGTGATGGAATCGATTCTGGAGACCAAAGCCTCAACCCTTCTGCAGTTCATAGCCGGGCTGCGCGGCAACTTGTCGGTGACCTTTGAAGAAGGCACCTGGGCGGCGTGGCTGTACGATGTGCTGAAGCCTCACGTCGCCCATCTGGTGGTATGCATTCCACGTAAGAACGCTCTGTTGAAAGCGGGCAGCAAGAGCGACCGCATCGATGCCCGCAAGCTGGCGGAGCTATTGCGCGGCAATCATCTGAAGCCGGTCTACCACGGCGAGACGGGAGTGCGGATGCTGCGCGAACTGGCGCGGAGCTATCTGACGATTGTGGAAGATCAGAGTCGAGTGATGAGCCGGCTGAAAGCGGTGTATCGCAGCTGGGCGATTGGGTGTGCAGGACGAGACGTCTATTACATCCGGCATCGGGCACAGTGGTTGGAGAAGCTCCGGGAACCGGGCGTCCGCCGCCGCGCCGAACGACCCTATGAGCAACTGGATGAGATGCAACGATTGCGCCGGCTAGCCCGGCACGATCTGTTGGTGGAAAGTCGCAAGCATTCCATCAGCGGCTAGCTGTGGCAGATTCCGTACGTGGGGCCGATACGGGCGGCGCTGCTTAGCGAAACGTCCCAACCGACCTGATCCCAAGTCATTGATATTGCGGATGTACGATGTTTTGATGACCCACAGGCAGGTCAGCTACGCAGATGCAGTTCCGCCCGGCCTCCTTTGCCGCGTAGAGAGCGCGATCTGCTAGAGCTAGGACAAAATCGCCCGAAACGTCACCCGCCGCCCAAGACGCGATGCCGATGCTGACCGTCAAAGAAAAGGAGACCGCACCAGCTTGGACGGCGTTGCTTTCGATCGCTAGACGAAGCTTCTCGGCAACGCCCCTGGCGGCGTCGATGTCGGTCGCGGGCAGCAGCACCGCAAACTCGTCACCGCCCGACCGCCCGATCGTGTCCACCACGCGGAGGTTCCCCCGGCAGGCGCCGGCAAAGGAGCGCAGGGCGTGATCTCCACTGGCATGACCGTACGTGTCGTTGATATTCTTGACATGGTCCAGATCTAACACCAGCACCGTGAGCGAGCTGTTGAGGCGAGAGGCTCTTTGGATTTCATCTTGTAGTGCCTCTAGAAGTCCACGACGGTTTAACAGGCCGGTCAGCGGGTCGGTGACCACCAGTTCTTTGAGCTGGCCTTCAAGCGCATTCTTCTCCGTCATTTCGGAACGAAGAGCCTTCTCCGCCTTTTGACGATCTTCCACCTCGCGCGCCAGTGAGAGATTGGAATCCCGCAGGTCGGCGACGAATCGCTCGTTCGTCAACAAGAAAAAGGAAAAACTGATTCCGATGATGAACATCAGGTCGGTTAGATAGAACACCGTGTTGATCGGTGTCAGGAAGAAAAACGTCGTCATGTTCGGAATTCTGGCAAGGACGAGCACACGGACAATGCCGATCAGTGCGGCGAACAGCAGTACGGCCGCGGCGAAGGTGTATCCATACTGCCTCCCCTTCGGCGCGCGGCGCAACAACGGCAGTGCAGCATAGACGGTCATCCCCGCAAGATAGGAGCTTGCCAGCAGAGTGCGTATCCGAAAATTCTCGCTAATGAAATAGAGGTAAAGAACCCCACACAGGAATGCCGCGGATGCGACATACATCCAGAGATTCCTCCCTCGTTCGCCGCAGAAGTCACGTATGCCTTGCGCCAGCAAAACCATCGCGCAACATGCAGCGATATTTCCCAGCACGACGGGCCCGAAATTGTTCACCAGGCCACGCACGGCCTGCAGCAAAAACAAGACTGCGAAGGCGAGCTCAGCCCACGCCCAGCTACCATAACCTGGGTATGTCTTGCGCCTTAGCACAGTCCCGAACATGACTGGAGCAAAAGCACCAGCGATCAGCGCGCCAGTAAAGAAGAGGGTACGGAAGTCGAGTAATTCCAGCATGTCTGAAAGTGTGCTTTAACTAATAAGAGTCAAGAGCCGTTAGTCCGCAAGTTCAGCATGACCTTGCCGGGGAGCGCTCGGAGTGAAAGGTGAAGGCGAACCCGACGGCCAGCAGATACCAGTGCAGCCGATTTACCCTTGTTCATTGTCGTGACTAACAGCTTGCCGATGGCTGGTTGCGAGTCCTACACCGGACTTGTGGGATAAGCTCCGCAGCATGTCAGCAAACTTGGCCGCCGATAAGGGCTGGCTGAAGTAATTACCCTGAATCTCCTCACAATTGTGCGCCCGCAAGAAAGACACTTGCTCTTCGTTTTCAACGCCTTCAGCAAGAACCCTAAGGCCGAGGCTCTTGGCCATGATGATGATTGTGATGGCGATTGCGGCATCACCCTGGGTAATCATCACATCTCGCACGAACGACAGATCAATCTTCAGTTTGTGCACCTGAAAATGTTTCAAGTAATTGAAGCTGGAATACCCGGTTCCGAAATCGTCAATTGTTAGCTTCAATCCCATCGCTCTCAGCTGTTGCAATATTGAACGCATGATCTCGGCATCCGTCAGCAGCGTGCTCTCCGTAAGCTCCAGGTCGAGAGATTCAGGAGCAAGACCGGTTTCGTGCAGCACCGTTTTGATAAGTTCTACGAAGCCCTTTTGCCGGAATTGAATCGCCGAGACATTCACCGCAACGGGTACTCTGGAAAGGCCTTCCTCCTGCCATTGCCGCGCCTGGGCGCACGCGGTTTTGAGCACCCATTCGCCAATTGACCCGATGAGGCCGCTACTCTCCGCAACTGGGATGAACTTGTTGGGCAATACGAGTCCCAGTTCCGGATGCCTCCAGCGGACGAGCGCCTCATATCCTGTGATCTGGTCCGTGGCCAAGTCCAACTGAGGTTGATATTCCAAAAAGAATTCGTTTTTTGCCACTGCCAGTCGCAGACTGGTCTCCTGGGTCATTCTTGCCGTGGCCTCAATACTCATGTCTCGCCTGAATAACTGGAAGTTGTTACGCTCATTCTCCTTAGCGCTATACATCGCCTGGTCGGCATTCTTGATTAGAGTTTCGACGTCTCCACCGTGGTCCGGGAAAATACTGATGCCCAGGCTGCAAGTAATGTTGAGCGAATGACTAGGAATGACAAACTCGCTAGCCATTGACTTGACGACGCGTTCCGCGACCGCTACGGCATCGGCTATTTTGTTTATGCCAGTCAGCAAGACAAGAAACTCGTCACCTCCCATGTGAGCTACCGTGTCTTGTTCTTGCACCCACCCCTTAAGACGCTGCGCCACTTGTTTCAGCAATAGGTCACCAATCGAGTGCCCCAGCGAGTCGTTAATGATCTTAAAGCGATCAAGATCAAGGAATAACAAAGCGACTTTCTCCCCGCGCTGTCGAGCGTTGAGGAGTGCCATCAGGATTCGATCGCGAAGCAAAGTCCGATTGGGCAAGCCCGTAAGTACATCGTAGAACGACAGAAATTGGGCTTGCTCCTCGGCGGCTTTACGTACCGTAATATCCTCAGCCGTGCCTTCGTGGAGGACCACTTTTCCATCGTTGTCAGTTACGGCCCGTATGTTCGCTGACAACCACCTCCTTTTACCTCCTTTGTCGTAGATTTCCAATTCGATGTCGCGCAGCACAGGCTCCTTTTCCAGCAAGCGCGCGATTTCCTGCAGCCCGTTGGGATTGACGAACAACTGGTGTCCTACATTCGAAACTTCCGCCATCAGCTGTTCGGGAGAATCGTAGCCGTGCATGCGTGCCAACGCGGGATTGACAATTATGGGACGACCCTCTGGAGTGGCCTGAAAGATTCCAATGGGGGAATTTTGAAAAATCAAGCGATATTTCTCCTCGGCTCGACGCAACCTATCTTCGGCAATCTTCCGCGAAGTTACGTCCTGTTTGATGGCGACATAATGTGTGATCCCGCCATTGCCGATGTGCACTGGCGTGATCGTCATCTCCTCGGTGTAAAGGCTTCCATCTTTGCGCCGGTTAACGACCTCCCCATGCCAGACATTCCCGGAGGTGATGGTCGCCCACATATTTGTATACAACGCACTGTCCTGCTTGCCCGACTTCAACAGCCGGGGATTCTTCCCCAGAAGCTCTTCTGAACCATACCCGGTTAGTTGTGAGAATGCCGGGTTGGTCCACAGGATTGTGCCTTGGTTGTCGGTAATCACGATGGAGTTGGCGGTTGCTTGCAACACCGTAGCCTGCAATAGCAGGCGCTCTTCCGCTCCTTTTTGGATGGTGATGTCTTCGAGAATCTTTGTGATGCCAATGATCTCGTTCCGCTGGTTGTGAATAGGTGCGGCCCAGAGTCTTGCGGTAAGCCGCCGGCCATCTTTGCATAGTCGACATACCTCGTCGCCCCGGATCGTCGCGCCCCCGAGGAGCTGGAGCACCTCATCTTCGAACTCGGCCCGGCTTTCTGACGGAATAGCGGGGTACGGTCGACCTAGCACCTCGCTTTCCTCCCAGCCGAACATCCGCTCAGCGGCGCTGTTCCACAACTTGACATTGGCTTGTAGGTCGAGTTCCTCGATTGCGAGGGGAGAAAGCTGGATGAGTTCTCTCAGGGAATGTTGCGGACGCTCAAACATATCCATTATACTTTCGATTGTTCAGTTTTCCGGTTATCGCACGCGATACTCCGGACTATTATCGAAAACGTACTCTTTTTCTAAGATATTGTAAGTGTATGGCGAAACTATGGCAGGTCAAGGCAAAACCGTAATTTTCTTGCTTTGCTGCCAGATTCTCGAGTCGGAACTGGATGGCACAGCGCCCTGGATGTCCACGAAAGACTGATGCGGACACTTGGGAATTCCTTGATGGCGGGTTGATCTCGTTAATGAAGATATCTTCGGTGAAGGCTTTGGCGACTCGCTCGAGGTCTCGCCCCGGCGGCGTACCAACGTAGTCAGCATGGTCAGATTATTATATCCGTCGGCGACGGGGACGACACGCCCGACGGGACGAGAGGACGCCGACTGATTTCGCCGTCTGTGATCAGCTCCGCGATGTCGGGTAGGGACAAGGAAGTGATGGCGGAGTTCTTCCCGGCTGCTTTCTTGTCTACTCTGCCGGTTCGATTGCGGGCGTTAGGCCTGCAGCGATCCTGCAATTCATCGCGATGTTTCGCCGCTGCCGCTTCGCGCCTTCTGCTTTCTGAAACAAAGAGCCGACCACCATCACCATCGACAACCGTTTGGGCTGCCAAACCATCCTTGCTCTGTCACTTAACCTCGTGCTCTCCAGCCGTCTGCTCCGCCGATAAGCCATCTCGACAATTGCGGGCCCCGAGGCTCTGTTCTGATCGAGATCTCGTTTGATGCAGATTGCCTCTCCGATGTAACTTGCGAGGTCTATTACCTGAGCTCTGTGAATGCTGCCAGCGCATCGTGCAGGCGGTCGAAGATCTGCGCTGGGCCTATGACCTCCATCAAGCGGTGCCGCTTTAGGTCTGCTTTCAGCGAGGACGACACGCGTGCCAACGCCAACACGAAACCGCGAGGAACCAGCTCCTGGTGAAGTTGGCGCACCATCTACGCGGCCGTGTAATCCAGGTTCGTGATCGCCTCAGCATCAACCACCAGCCAGCGCACGGGCGAAGAAAGTGGCCCAACTAGGCCGCGAACCTCCTCCGCAAACAGGCTGGCATTGGCGTAGAACAGCGCCGCTCCGAAGCGATAGATCACCAGACCGGGCTGGGTGACAGCACCGGGCAAGGCCGGCACCAAATGCCATGCTTTTTCCTCTACTCCGACGAACACTCCGGTGTGAGGACGGTAGCTATGCCGCACAACCCGGAGCAGGGACAGCGCCATTGCCAGCAAAATGCCTTGTTCGACGCCGACCAGCACCACGATGACAGCCGTTAACAGGGCCAGACCGTATTCTCCGGGGCTCTCGCGCTGAATGTCCCGCAAGGCGCGCACATCGATGAGGCGGATAGCAATGAAGAATACAATCGCGCCCAGCACGCAGCGCGGAAGGTACTGCAAAGGCTTGGTCAGAAAGAGCAGCACGAGTGCCACTATCGTCGCCGTGGCCACCTGCGCGATTTGGCTCTGACCGCCAGAGCTTTCGACCATCGCGGTTTGGGTGGGACTTCCGTCCACAACGAACGTCCCGCTCAAGGCCGCCACAGTGTTGGCCGCCGATAGGCCGACCAGGTCCGCATCCTCGTCGAGCTGCTGGTGGTGGCGCACCGCATAGAAACGGGCCGTTGCCGCGCTTTGGGCAACAATCATCACAAAACACGAACCGGCTACGCCAACCAACGGCATGACCTCCTTCCAGCGCACGTCGGGCAGACCCAAATGTGGAAGCCCACCAACGACGGGCCCGACGATGGTGATACCGTGCCCCGCGAAATCCCAAGCTGCGCTCGCGGCTATTGCGCCAGCGACAGCGATCAGTGGACCGGGCACCTTGGGAGCAAACCGGCTTAAGGCAAAGACGCCAGCCACGACCAAAGCCGAGATAACTACCGTGGGCAAGTGGATTTGTGGCAGGCTGCGAAAGACCTCAAGAAGTTGCACGACGGTCTTGCGGGAGTGAACTTCCACGCCGACCATCTCGCCGAGAACGGCAATGCCGACCTGCAATCCCACTCCGGCGAGAAATCCCACCAACACAGTTTGCGAGAGAAAGTCAGCCAGGAAGCCCAATTTCAGGATTCGCGCCAGGAGCAGAAACCCAGCGGTTAGCAGTGCCACCATTCCGGCCAGCGCCACGTATCGAGCGCTGGCGAGTGGCGCCATTCCTGCAAGGCCGCCGGCAAGGATTGCGGCCGTAGCGGAGTCGGCAGCGACCACGAGGTATCGCGAGGAACCAAAAACCGCAAACGCCAGCAGCGGCAGCAGCAATGTGTAGAACCCCGTAACCACGGGCGTGCCGGCGATCTTGGTGTAGCCCAAGGCCTGCGGGATGTTCATCGCGGCCAGCTGGAATCCGGCCATCGCATCGCGGGCCGCGCCCGCGCGATTCAATGGCCGTATGCCCGAGAACAGGGGTGGCCAGCTGCTGTGAGTCGCCATGCGGTGCCCAGCTTTCGGGTGGTCTAGTCCGGACGGAGGTGTGGTTTGTGTGCTCATGGTCGCCGCACGATTGTCCTTTCCGTCCGGCAACAGACTCAGGCGACGATTTGGTGGGTGCCCTTACTGCTTCTTGCCCTCGGAGCCTGCTGGCGGCATTCCTTGTCCCAGCTTCTCCTCCTCCACCCGCTCTTTCCGGCGAAGTTCCTCAATCTCTCCTGCTTTCGCCATGCGGAGCTCCTGTACTCTCTTCTTTTCTTCCTTCCACATTCCGCGCCGCTGGAAGAATGAGGCTCGCGCGGTTTGGGTCCTGGTCTTTTCCTTTTCGGACCGCTCGGCGGCCCTCTCTCTTTTCAGGGCATCCCATTCATCTTTCCGCATGTTCATTCGCAACTGGGTTTCCCGTTCGCGCTCGTCCTCCAGTTGTTCGATGAGTACACCGTGGCTTCTGACCACGTCCACCAGCGTACTGGTAGTCCAAGCGAAGGTGAATAGGCCCGAGATCGCGATGACGGGGCCGATGTTTCGCCATTGCTGTTCCAGTGCGACGGTCCCATAGCCGAGGGTGGTGTAGGCATTCGCGCAGAAGTAAATTGCGTCGTGAACGCGCGCGATCAGCCCGAGATGGTTCAGCGAGAACGCCCACATTAGGATCTCGGCGATATGCAGCGAAAGCATGAGGAAGATCGACCAGCCGAATAGAAAGCCAGCCCTGAATAGATGAGGCGGCCCCGTAAGCATACGACGCTCGCCTCTTCGACTGATTCGAAGAATGTGGTGGAGGCCAGCGCCGTGAAATAGCACCAAGCAAACCAGTATGAGAGCCCCAAGGCCGAGCGACGCTAGCGGTTTGAGTTCATCCGGAATCTTGGCCAAAAGCGCCGAAACATCGGACACGCGGTTTCCCCCTCGCTCTCCTATCACGGTTCCACACCCGATTTACACGGGTACGACCTACTTCTTCCTGTTCTTCTTGCCCTTGCCGTTGGGTTTCTTTTCTTTCCCGCCGACGTTGTTGGCCCGAGACTTACTTCCAGTCTTGCTGCTGTTTCCCTCTTCAGCGGCCTGGTGATACTCCCTGCGGATGACCCCCAGGTCAACCTGAGGCTTCGGCAATTGCATTTCCAAATCTTCCATGGTCGCCGCGACAATCTTCGAAACGGCAAGGTTGCGGAACCACTTGTGATTGGATGGGACGATGTACCAGGGCGCATGCTTGGTGCTGGTCTTCTCGAAGGCGTCCTCGAAAGCCTTGGTGTATGCGTCCCAGTATTCGCGCTCCTTGTAGTCGCTATCGCTGATCTTCCAGTTGCGCGTGGGATCGTCCAGCCGCTGCTTGAACCGCTCCAGCTGTTCTTCTGGAGTGATATGCAGGAAGAATTTTAGGATGTGCGTGTTGTTCTGCCGGTACAGCAGTTTTTCGAAGTCGTTGATCATCTCATAACGTTCGGACCAGACTTCCTTCGGCGCCAGTTTATGCACTCGTACCACCAGCACATCTTCATAGTGCGAGCGGTTGAAGATGGCAACCGTTCCCTTGGCCGGAGCATGTGGATGAATCCGCCGCAAGAAATCATGCTCCAGATCTTCGGCTGTCGGCCCCTTGAAACCCGTGACGGCTGTTCCTTGGGGATTCATTGCCGCCATCACGTGGTCAACCGTACCGTCCTTGCCGGCGGCGTCGAGGGCCTGCAGCACGATCAGCAGCGAATGCTTCTTCTCGGAGTACAACAAATATTGCTGCTTGCTGATGCGTTGGCAGTCCTTCTGAGTTTCTGCCGCGGCCTGCTCCTCTGTGAAGTCCTTGCCTTTGTAGGCAGCGTCAACCTTGCTGAGCCTGACTTTGCTCCCCGGCTCGACTACAAACTTCTTGCGAAAGTCCACGATTTTCGATCCTCGCTTTTCTGCTGACACCATCTACCGCTTTCTTCGGGACTACTGCGCGCGCAACGGCCTCAGCCAGCTTTGCCACAGCGCCGTTCCGGCTCTACGCCGGTCGATGGACCGGTGAATGCCCATCTTTACGAAGTCTTCGATAAACAGCCACACCAGGTTGTACACCCAGATGAAACCGATCAACCGCCACGGAATCGCCGGAATCAGCCAGCCATTGGCGGCGATCAGGGCAGCGAACAACTGCGTCCCGATGATCGCCCAGAACAGCTTCGGGGCCGGGAGTGGCGGTTTCCAGAATGGTCCCTTGGCTCGCGTCGAAAACAATAGCAGATGACCGCCGATGACCAATTGCATGAACATTCCCGTTTGCACCTGTTCTAACGGCAACTGCACAACCCGATGCAGGTGGTGGAGCAGTCCGATGCTCTGTAGGATCCCCACCACCGACAGGATCGAGCTGGTCAGCATCACTCGGTTCATGTCCCACTTGACCGGTTTCGGATCAACGGTCGCGTTGTCGAACGCGATCAGCATCACCGGCACATCATCCAGCAGTGCCAGCACGATGATCATGATTGGCGTTAGCGCCTGAAAGTTAAACAGCACCACGCCCAGTACGATGAACACCATAATGTTGATCGTCATGGCAACGCGATAGTACGCGTACGCCATCATGCGCTCGAAGGTGCGCCGCGCTTCTTCGATACCGCGAATGATTACTGACAGCCCCGGCGCCGTGAGAATCAAGCTCGCCGCCGCACGCGCCGCCGCGGTTGCGCCGGAGACCGCAATCCCCACATCCGCCTGCTTCAGCGCCGGAGCATCGTTCACTCCATCACCCGTCATCCCCACGATGTGCCCCAATTCCTGCGCTGACTTTACAATCGCCCACTTGTGCTCCGGGAAGACTCGCCCATAGCCTTGCGCCGTTTCAACCCGTCGCGCCAGCTCCAGCGGGATCTCGCCCTTCCCAACCTCAGAGGTAAAGATATCCGGTGCCGCCACGATGTTGCTGCCCAGCCCCAGTTCCTTTGCAATCGTCCTGCCGATCGCGACGTCGTCCCCGGTCACCATCTTCACCGTCACGCCGTAAGCCTCGGCCCGCGCAATTGTTTCCTTCGAATCCACACGGGGCGGATCGAACATGGGCAGGATACCCAGTAGCACCCATGCGCCACTGTCGTCGGTGCGAGCGGCAGCCAGCGTACGGTATCCTTTCGCGGCAAAGTCGCTCACGATACCCAGCGCCTTCGATAGTTCATCTCCGTCCAGTTTCGCCAAGTTGAAGATCACCGGCGGCATGCCCTTCGTCACCTTGAATATGTGCCCTGATTGCTCCTTGATCGTCGCCTCCGTGCGCTTCGCCACAGGATCGAACGGCGTGTAGGCGACCTGCTGGTATCGCTTCAAGTCATCCGGATTCTTCAGCGCCTTGAGCACCGCTAGGTCGATGGGATCTTTGTCCTCTGCCTTCGATGCTAACGAGCTCGCCAGGATCACGTCTTCCGCCTTCGCAGTACCCCACACTACCGGATCGCCCAAGGTGAGGATGTTCTGGGTCAGCGTGCCGGTTTTGTCGGAAAATAGGATCTCGATCCCCGCGAGTTCTTCGATCGCCTCCAGTCGCGACACGATCGCCTTCTCCGATGCCAGCGCCTTGGCGCCCATGGCCATCGTCATCGACAGTACCGCCGGCATCGCCACCGGAATCGAAGCCACCAGCAGCAGCAAGGTAAACTCCGCCAGCCTCAGGATGTTCGCATCGCGCGATAGCTGTACCGTAACCAACACCAGCGCCAGCGCCAGCGCCAGCACAATCAGCACATCGCCGATAATCTCGTTTGCCCTAGCAAAGTGCGACTTCGAGCCTGCACTCTGCACCAGGCTAGCCGTGCGTCCAAAGAACGTGTTCGAGCCAGTCCCGATCACCACTCCGCTCATCTCGCCCTTCTTGATAATCGACCCGGAATACACCTCGTCCCCAACCCTCTTGGCGACGGGAAGCGATTCGCCCGTCAGTGCCGACTGATCGGCATCCACGTAATCGCCTTCGAACAACCTCAGGTCTGCCGGAACCACGTCGCCCAGACGAATCCGCACAATATCACCCGGCACCAGCGTTTTGGCCGCGATCGCTCCCCATTTGCCGTCGCGCAAGACCTGGGCTTGTTCCGCCAAAGCGCTCTTCAGCGCATCCAGCGCGTTCGCCGCTTGGTGCTCCTGCCAGAATCCGAGCACACCGTTGAACAGCAGCAGCGCCAGGATGATGATGAAATCGACGTAGTCTTTCACCAGCAGCGACATGATCGCCGCGGCTTCGATCATCCACGGCATCGGCCCCCAGAAATATGCAAGGAACATCGCCCAAGGGCTTCTTTTCTTTTCTTCGATCGCATTCGGGCCGTACTTGGCGGCGCGCGCCTGCGCTTCAGCGGAGGTCAGGCCATTCTGCGCGTTCACATCCAGGTTCCTGAACACATCGGCGATAGAGGCTTTATCGAGAGGAACTGCAGCAGAAGCGGCAGCAGCCATACACCACACCTTTCTCAAGCCGAAAGGATAAGCACCACCAAAGGCCGCGCCCGTCCGGTTTCCCGGTTTTTACATGCGTGGCACAACCTCCAGAGGAAAGTCCTTTCCGGCGATACCCGCGAAAATTTTCACGCCTGTACCGAACAGGCCGTGGCGAAACCGCTTTCGCTAATGCCAGAGCTTCTTGATACGCTCCCAAACGAGTCTTCTCTCGCGATCCTCTCCCATCTCATGGGCCTTCGCGACCAACGTCAGCTGGTCCCCGTCGATGGTGAATCGCCGGACCGCCCCCTCGCCTCGTTCCGCTGGATACAGCGCGTGCTGGATATGGTGCGTAACTGTCGAACCTAACGGGTCGACTGTCCATGTCCCGCAATAAGCGTAATAGCCGTCAATCGCGATTATCTTTTCGGTCGGCTTGGCCGCAAGGAATCTCTCACGCGAGCTGCCACTCGGTACGGTTGGCTTGGGGTCTGAAACGATTTGCGCACTCATCCAGCCACTGCGGTCGTAAATGAGAAGCCCTTCGGGATGCTTGCCGTAGAAGGGGTAGATAACGTCCCCGTTCGGCCGCCTTGTCTCCACACTGACCAAGCGCCAGGCGCCGAGCAGTTCCTCTGCTACCGCTTCTGCTTGCTTTATCATGTACTTTCTCCCTCTGTTAAGCACTGACATCCGATCTAGAGCTAAGGCTTCAGCGTCGATTTGATATTGGTCGTGCCAGTCGGTGAAAATTGTGATTGGAATGCGGAATGATGCTTATCGCTTCCGACGACAGCTGCTCGTTTTCGCTGCCCACTGTAACCGCTATCAAGCCGGGCGATTCGATCCACCTTAACCGTGGCCGCTTGTGCCTAGGAGCATGATCGGCAGCAATATGGCGCCAATCGCAAGTGCTTTTATCCGCGGCGAACAAGAAACTAGAGATGTATAGTAGGGGACGAGAAAAGAGGAATGGGAAAGTCGGCCAATACCGCATCGAAACCTCCGTGAGACGAGGATGCAAACAAGCTTCGAGTAGGGTGGGTAGCTGTCGAAAGTGGCAGTCTTTAGTGCGGTGAGGAGTGTTGGGAGTTCCATAAAACTGACGTCGCTCGCCGTGCCCGCTTTAACCATCGATTTCCTCTAGCAAATCTATCAGGCAGTGACTGCCTCAGCATCTCCAAGGCATGCATCGGTGTCAGTGACTGGGCGCACCGTATGCTGTGCGCAAGTCCACCGCAGGAGGCGCAGGTCGAAACAGAAACCAGAAAGGGAGCTCATAACAAAGTGGTTTACAAACAACGCTTCCGCACGTGCAGAGCTGCCTCGCTCCAGTTCGATATCGAAAGCGTCAATTCGCAAATAAGTTCGCCGCTAGAATCTGGACGTGTTTATGTTCCAGCGATGCCTTTATTCTGCAGTACTCTGATTACCACGCGCCGGTTTTCAGCCTGCCCCTCTGCGCTGTTGTCAGGAGCTACCTGTTTGCTGGTGCCCATAGCTACGACAAGATTTACCGCGAGGACATTCTGGGCCATGCCTACGCACTGGTGAAAGCCAACCAGGGCGCAGCCGGCGTGGATGGGCAGACCTTCGAGGCGATCGAGTCGCAAGGGTCAGAGAAGTGGTTGGAAAGAATCAGGAAAGACCTGCGCGACAAGACGTATAAACCACAACCGGTGCGGCGGGTGGTGATCCCGAAGCCCGGTGGGTTTTGATTACTTTTGCACCGAGAAGTAACTTAGAGGCGACCGACATCACAGCGCCGCGCGTACAATGAGGCGACCCTAAGGTGACAAGGAGACTGTTCATGCGTGGCGACCAGAAAGTGATTGAGCAGTTGAATGCGGCACTCAGTGCAGAGGTGACGCTCATTGCGCAGTATATGGTGCAGGCAGGAATGTGCGAAAGCTGGGGCTACCACCGGCTAGGCGGGTTAACCAAAGCGCGCGCGATCCAAGAAATGCACCACGCGGAACGCTTCATTGAGCGAATAATTTTCCTCGATGGTACCCCTAATATAGACATTCCATTGACCCCCAAGGTTGGCGACAGCGTACAGCAGCAGCTCAAGATCGACTACGCTGACGAAGCTGACGCCGTTAGGCAATACAACAACGCTGCCAAGCTCTGCGACGAATTGGGTGACGCGGGTTCCAAGGACTTGTTCGAGAGCATAATCCAGGACGAGGAGCGTCACGCCGACTTCCTCGAAGCGCAGGCTCACGCCATCAAGGAAATAGGTATTGGCGCGTACCTGTCGCAACAACTACGGGCACAGTAAATAGTGTGGGCTGTCGAGAGATAAGACCGAAATTACAGTTGATATCGATAGAGGCGAATACAGATGAGCAAGCAGAATGAAAAGCCAGCCGTTGCAGACGGATTGCGGAGAGGAAGCTCTTCGGGCGCGGGGCGCGCTGCTGTTTATAAAGCAGGATCCACGGGGTCGAGTACCTCCTCCAGATCGCGAGCAAAGGCTGGTAAGGCAGGGCTGGGCCTAACCGCAAGCGACCCAAGGCAGGGAAATAGGCCCCTGCGGCGCGAAAATCCGAATTCGAACACGCCGCCTCCCACCGACCACGGAGACCTCGGTCCTATTTGGTATTCGTTTGATCTGGCGCATAAACGAATTCAACCAGGTGGCTGGACGCATCAGGTAACCCAACGTGAATTGCCGCCCTCAACAGACCTTACGGGCGTCAATATGCGACTGACCGCCGGCAGCTTTCGTGAGCTGCATTGGCACACCGCCGATGAATGGGCCTACATGCTCTATGGCAACGCCCGCGTCACCGTCTTGAACCCTGATGGAACAATTTTTATCGACGACGTAAGCGAAGGGGATATCTGGTATTTTCCTGCTGGTTTTCCGCACTCCATTCAGGGACTTGGACCGGATGGTTGCGAGTTTCTACTGGTCTTCGATCAAGGCATGTTTTCGGAAGACAAAACATTTCTCATTTCAGAGTGGGTGGCGCATACTCCGCCATCGGTGCTGTCGAAGAACTTTGGGCTGGACGAGAGCGCTCTCGCGAAGTTGCCGACCGGCGAACTCTACATCTTCCCCGCAGACCTTCCTAATTCCCTCGAGCTGGACCGGGCCGCAGTTGGTGGACAGAAAGTGCAGTCCTCCATCCAGTACACCTTCAAGATGCAATCGATGCCTCCCACGAAAAAAACGGCGGGAGGCGAAGCTCGGGTGGTCGATTCCCGCAACTTCCCAGTCTCGCGGAATATCGCCGCCGGACTCGTTACCGTCAAGCCTGGCGGCATACGGGAGCTGCATTGGCATCCGAACGCATCCGAGTGGCAGTTCTATATCGCAGGAAAGGGTCGCATGACTGTTTTCGACTCGGTGGGGAGCGCGCGCACGATGGACTTCCACGCCAACGATGTTGGCTACGTTCCAGCTGTCGCGGGCCATTACGTCGAGAACACAGGCGATACAGATCTGGTGTTTCTGGAAATGTTCAAGGCGAGCGAGTTTCTGGACTTCTCCCTAAATAACTGGATCAGGCGTCTGCCTCCGGAAATGGTTGCCTCCCACTTGAATCTCGACGAGGACGACATCAAAAAGATCCCAGCAGAAAAGCAGTCACTCATAGGAAAGAAGTAGTGTCCGGCTTCGACTCCATGCTGAACGCATCGATTGGCGGTGGTTTTCCTGTTCTAGTCCGCCTGCCGCAATTCGGCATCGTTTCGGTGCCAATGACCTAGGATTGTTGATCTATGGTGCAAGCTTCCGCCAGTTCCGGTATTCCTCTTCGCCAATTCGGCAAAACCGACGCCAGGATTTCCGCGCTAGGTATGGGGGGACACCACCTCGGCGACGCCCCCGACGAGGCGACAGCAGTGCGCATGGTGCACGAGGCCGTTGATGGCGGCATCACTTTCTTCGACAACTGCTGGGAGTATCACCTCGGGAAGTCAGAGATCTGGATGGGCAAAGGCCTCAAGGGCCGCCGCGACAGGGTCTTCCTGATGACCAAGGTCTGTACCCACGGCCGGGATGCCGACCTCGCGATGCAGATGCTGGAGCAGTCGCTGAACCGGTACCAGACCGACCATCTCGATCTGTGGCAGGTGCACGGCGTCTGTTTCGACAATGATCCGGAACTGTTCATCCGGCCCAACGGCGCCGCCGAGGCCCTATACAAGGCCAAACAGCAGGGCAAGGTGCGGTTTGTCGGGTTCACCGGTCACAAACACCCGGACATTCACCTGAAGATGCTGGCCACCGGCTTTCCTTTTGACGCCGTGCAGATGCCGCTGAACGTGTTCGATTCGCAGTTTCACAGCTTCGAAACCCATGTCCTGCCGGAACTGAATCGGCGCGGCATTGCGGCGCTGGGCATGAAGCCGATTAGTGGGCATGGAGAGCCCGTGAGCCGAGGAGTGATTACGGTGCCGGAAGCGCTCCGCTACGCGATGAGCCTGCCGGTGGCGACGACGATCACGGGGATGGAGAGCCTCGATGTGCTACATCAGAATCTGGCGATCGCGCAGGGTTTTGAGCCGATGTCGCAGCCGGACATGCAGGCGCTGCGCGAGCGGGTGAAGTCACAGGCCGCCGACGGGCGCTTCGAGCTGTACAAGATGTCGCTGAAGTTCGACAACCCCGAGGCGCGGTTGGCACACGAATTTCCGGTCGATATGCAGCAGGTGGAGATGAAGGAGATGATACAGGCGACCAAGAATACAGGGCATCCCTTTCCGAAGATCGGATAGGGTCCATAAAGGAAGAGTAACGACAACTGCTGACCGGAAGATCTGGAGCAAGAAAAGAGTGAAGAGCAAGGAACCAGAGAACGTCGTAGGACTGGTGCCGCATCGGCCGCTTGGCGGCACGGGTCTCCAGGTCTCCGCCTTGGCGTTGGGTGGTTACCATCTGGGCTCGGCGAAAAACCAGCAGGAGGTAAATGATATCGTTGCCCGCGCCATGGACGCCGGTATCAACTTGTTGGACAACGCCTGGGAATACCACAACGGCCACAGCGAAGAGGTAGTGGGGACTGCGCTGAAAGGCAGGCGCCAACAGGCCATCGTCATGACCAGCGTCTGTACCCACGGCCGTGGAAAGGATGTTGCCATGGAGCAGTTGGAGCAGTCGCTGCGGCGGCTACAGACCGACTATCTCGACCTGTGGCAGATTCACGAAGTCATCTACGAAAACGATCCCGACCTGATCTTTCGTCCCGGCGGCGCAGCCGAAGCCCTGCTCGAAGCCAAACAACAAGGCAAAGTGCGGGCCATTGGGTTCACTGGCCATAAGGATCCCAGCATCCACCTCAAAATGCTGGCACATGATTTTCCCTTTGACACGGTGCAGATGCCGCTGAATTGCCTGGATGCGACCTTTCGCAGCTTTGAAACAAGTGTGCTGCCGGTGGCGAAGCAGCGCGGCATGGGCGTTCTGGGGATGAAGAGTATGGGCGGCAGTGGCGAGATCGTTATCCATGGCGCGGCAACTCCGAAGCAAGCTTTGCGCTATGCCATGAGCATGCCCGTCTCCTCCACCATTAGCGGCGTGGATTCGATGGAGGTGCTGGAGCAAAACCTGGCGATGGCCCGGGGATTCCAGCCAATGCCACAGCAGGAAATGCAAGCACTGCGGGAACAGTGCAGGTCTTTTGCCTCGGACGGGCGCTATGAACTCTACAAGGTGACCAAGAAGTATGACGGCAAGGTCGGCCGCGAGCAGCACGGCTTCCCGACGTCCGAGGAACTGCCCGCATAAGCCGTACTCCTTCCAAACTCCTCGCTATGATGTAGTTTTTGACGACCGTACTGGCAACCGAAGCCAGAAGCGTCAGGCTAGACATGCCAGAATCTTATGCTGTTGCCAGGTCGCAGATTCCCAAAATGAGAATATCGACAAGAATTACTCTTGCCCGTGACCACCATCACCGACAGCGATCCCGTGCTTCCTAGATACTGATCCCCCAAGCTTTCGGAGCGGTAAGAGAGTTGCGTAATCGTGCACAGAGGAGAA
>PLQW01000070.1:48689-49003 GCA_003160215.1 Acidobacteriaceae bacterium | reverse complement strand
GCGTTCGGCGATTTCCCGGAACTCCCCGAGCAAATAATCGGAAAGAGACATTCCCACCGTCGCGGCTCTCACTTTGAGAGTACGGTGAAGAGCCTCGGGGACGTTTCGTACTTGAATCATCTTTGCCATGCTTCTAGCATAGTTGCATGTGCTGCACATGTAAAGTCCCGCGATCCAGAGTGGCGCGGGCTGGAACCACACCCGTGCGGTTGGTTTCCTGGTCCTGCCTTTGCTAGCGGAATCCGGGCTGAGGCGTCGCAGTGAGCTGTGCGCTTGACGACGAACCCCGGTGGGCCTAGACTCACTGAGGTTTG
>PLQW01000070.1:0-48651 GCA_003160215.1 Acidobacteriaceae bacterium | reverse complement strand
TGATTCCGAATCCGGAAGGCCAGCAGAACAGCGGGAGATGGAGACCAGATATGGCAACAGGAAATACCAGCGTCACTTTGGATCAGGAGATCAATCCCTGGGAGGCGCAAAGCGCGCGCTTCGATTTTGCCGCACGCAAGCTGAACCTCGATGAAGGACTTTGGAAGGTGCTGCGCTCGCCGTCGCGGGAGGTGATCGTTCACTTTCCTGTGGCTCTCGACAACGGCATGATCGACATGTTCACCGGTTTCCGCGTGCAACACTCGATGGCGCGCGGGCCGTGCAAAGGCGGTATCCGGTACGGACCGGATGTAACGCTGGACGAGGTGCGCGCGCTGGCAAGCTGGATGACGTGGAAGTGCGCGGTGGTGAATATTCCCTTCGGCGGCGCCAAGGGCGGCATTATCTGCGAGCCCCACAATATGAGCAATGGCGAACTGGAGCGCATGACGCGCCGCTACACTTCGGAGATCATCGAGTTCATCGGCCCGGAAAAGGATGTTCCAGCGCCGGACGTGAACACTAACGAGCAAACCATGGCGTGGATCATGGATACCTACTCCATGCACATGCGCCAGACGGTGACGGCGGTGGTGACCGGCAAGCCGCTGAACATGGGCGGTTCGCGAGGCCGCCGCGAAGCCACGGGCCGCGGCGTGATGATCATTTGCGACGAATCCATCAAGAAGAACAACATGACGCGCGAGAGCACCCGCGTCATCATCCAGGGCTTCGGCAATGTCGGATCCAACGCCGCGATCCTCATGCATAAGGCCGGTTACAAGGTGATTGGCATCGGCGAATGGGACGGCGGCTTGTACAACAGCAAAGGCATTGACATTACGGCGCTGTGGGAACATCGCCAGAAGGAAGGCACCATCCACGGCTTCAAGGGCGCTGAGGCTGCGGCCACCGAAGACCTGCTCATTACCGATTGCGACATCCTGATTCCGGCGGCCACGGAGAACGTCATCAACTCGGGGAATGCCGACAAGGTGAAAGCGAAGATCCTGGTCGAAGGCGCCAACGGTCCCACCTCGGCAGCGGCCGATGACATCCTTGGCGATAAGCATGTATTCGTGATGCCCGACATTCTGGCCAATGCCGGTGGCGTCACCGCATCGTATTTCGAGTGGGTGCAGGACCGGCAGGGCTACTTCTGGAAAGAGTCGGTGGTCAACGCGCAGTTGGAGGACATCATGGTGTCGTCGTTCGAGGACGTGGTCCGTTATGCCGAGACCCACCAGGTAAATAACCGCATTGCCGCGTACATGCTGGCCATCGATCGTGTGGCCTATACCATCCGGCAACGCGGGATTTATGCGTAGTAGTAAACAGCGTACGGCACGTCATCACGGACTTGCTTTGAAGGGATTGACTACCGGAACGTTCAGTTGGTTGAAGTCGTCCTCGTTCCTTGTGGCCACAATTAGACCGTTGGTGCGAGCGGTGGCAGCGATCATTCCATCCTCAATCAAGTGGTCCGATTTGCCGTGCACGAGCCCGCCCCATTCGCGGAAGGAAACCGTATCCATAGGGAGAATCTGGTACGAGGCTTCCAGTTGGTCGACCCATAGTTCGATCTCCCTGGCTTTTTCTGGATTCTGGCGTCGCGTCAGTTCAATCCCTGCCTGCAGTTCGCCCATAGTCACCGCCGACAGGAACACTTGGTCATCGCGCAAGCCCGCAAGCCAGGCGACAACGGCGCCGTGAGGTTTATGTTTTCGTACTTCTGAAACCACGTTGGTGTCCAACAAGTACTTTTTCACTTGAAGGTCACCGGCTTCCGCCGCCGAAGCCTGCGCTTGTCAGGAATGAGGTCTTCAAAGCGGGGACTGCGGCCAAGAAGGAGTGCCTTCAGGCCGGGGCGAGCGGACCTCTGTAGCCGACGCCATTCTTCGATCGGGACCAGAACGGCAGCTTCGACTCCGCGCCGGGTCACAATCTGCGGACCCTTCTTGAGAGTGATTTCGAGTAGCTCGCTGAACCGAGCTTTGGCGTCTTGTACCTGCCATGCAGCCAAAATGGCACCTCCGTTTCTCTATGATGTAGGATATGACTAGTCATGTGACTAGTCAATATTCGAATCTAAAAAATGAAGGCACGATGTAGTCCCATCCACAGAATGTCGAACCGGGCAACCGGTAGCGTGGGATTTACGCGTGAGAAGCCCCGGGGACTAAAGAGCGCGTGTGAGAGCTGTGTCGTCCCTACGGGACTCGGACCTATTTCCCGCTTTACCCAGCACTCCGCCTGCGGCTGCGTGCTGGGCTAAACTGTTCCGCGCTACGGGCGCTGGATTTTTCGCTGGCAAATACCAACTTCTTCGAAGGCGCTCTAAGCTAAGGCCCCTTATTACAATCGTGCGCGGCGCCCCCAAGTGGGGGCTGTTCCCGTTCTGGGACAAAATAAATTTCCGCGACACTGGAGATTCACCGCTCGAACTGGGGCATAATATCGCCCAAGCTGTGCGGCCTGTAGGGAGCGCCTCCTGTAGGGTCATCATGCAAAGCCTCTATTCTTGTCTGCGTTTGTTGGCGGTCGCGGTGGCCTTTCCGGTCATCCTGACATACATCGTTGTCATCATTGCGATTCACCCGTTCGCCACCGTCCGGAATGGTTTTCATACTCCTTTGCGGGTGTGGATGGGCGTTCTGGACTGGGCGAACGGGATTCCGGTGGGTTACAGCTACTGGGAGCGATACCAGGCGCCGTCCATGCTGGACGAGATCGCCGTTCACCACGACGAATAGACTGCCCCGCCACTTTCTGTAATTGCATTCAATCCAAGCGGTGGAGGATAATCGGCTGTTACGCTGTGGCTGGCGCCGTTGCGGTCACTCTCTTTTGTGAACCTCCCGACCTACATCACGCTCACCCGGATCTTCAGCATTCCGGTCCTGATTTGGATCTTGTCCAGCAGCCGCTTCAGCTCCACCAACGGCGAGCGTGAACTGCTGGCCTCGTTCGTCTTCATCGCGGCTTCGCTGACGGACGCCATTGACGGCTACCTCGCCCGTAAGCGGGCCCAAGTGACCACGATGGGGATGCTGCTCGACCCGGTGGCTGACAAGCTGCTGATTGCCGCGGCCTTCATCACCCTTGTGCAATTCAATCCACGCACCGTGCCCGCGTGGATGGCCGTCATCATCATCGGGCGCGAGTTCCTGGTGAGCGGGTTGCGATCCATCGCAGCCTCGGAAGGGTTCACCATCCAGGCCAGCGAACTGGGCAAAACCAAGATGCTGGTGCAGATCGTGTCGGTGGTGGCGGCGATTATCGATCACCACTGGACCCATTTGCCCTGGTACTTTCTGAGCCTGCCGGTGCATCCTATCGCACTGCTGTCGATCTGGCTGATGGTGGCACTGTCGCTGCTGTCGGCTGTCGATTACTTCGTGGGATTCTGGAGAAAAATTGACCGCCATGCCGAGAAGCGCCGCAAGCGGCGTTCGTTTGTGCTGAGCCGGCGCAGGAAGCGCAACGATGTCCCCGTACTCTGAAGGGCCACGCACCGCGACCGCAGTGCAGCCGTGCGAGTATTCGCCGGAAGAACGAGAACTGCTATTGCGGCTCGCTCATCGCTCGATTGAATTGGCCCTGGAAGGACGCGGTATCGATCTAACCTCGCCAACGGCCCATCTGGCCGAGCCACGCGGGGCCTTCACCACTTTGCATCTGGAGGGTGAACTGCGTGGATGTATCGGATTCGTGTTGCCCATCCAGTCGCTCTACGCAGCGGTTGCGGAGTCAGCCAGGGCCGCAGCCTTGGACGACCCGCGTTTCCCGCCGGTGACACCGGCGGAGGCGCCACATCTGAAGATTGGGATCAGCGTACTCTCGCCTTTGCAGCCCATTCGACCTGAAGAGGTCGTGGTTGGCCGGCACGGACTTGTCGTGACTCAAGGCAATCGCCGTGGATTGCTATTGCCGCAGGTTCCCATCGAGTGGAAATGGGACCGCGAAACCTTCCTCTCCCAGACCTGCCTGAAGGCGGGACTACCGGCGGACGCCTGGCAGCATGGCGCCCAATTGCAGGGGTTCACCGCGGAAGTGTTTGGCGAATCCTAGCGGCCAACCTTCTATTCGATTTCCTTACCGCTGCGGAGAGCCGCACTCAAGCACACCGTCTTGCCCGCTTCGGTGTCCAGTCCGCTGAAATGGATGAGATCTTCGGAGATCGACCGCAGCTTCAATTCGTTTTCCACCACGCGCCGGAACCAAACCAAGCCTTTGGGATCGTACACAGCAAGGGCATTGCCGCTGCCTAGAACCACGAGACCCTGTTCCGGCAGCACTTCGGCAAACACCACGGGTGAAACCGGCAGCGGTTGCCAATGCCCGGGAGCATCGACTTGGACTGAATACCCCTCGCCGCCGGCGATCACGAATGCGGTCATTGGGTCGGGAGAACTGATCACCACGCTAAGGCCGCTGCTGTCGCTGGTTCGGCAGGCGAAACTGCCGATCCAAGGTGCAGCGCTTTGCGACCGGAACTCAAGCAGTAGGACGTCGCTGCCGACATCATAGGAATGGGCAGGACGGTATCGAACGGGTGGCTGACTGATGCCGGCGGGAGCTTCGCTCACGCGCGCAACCTCGTAACGGTGCGGTAATTCCAGGCGCATCAACATAACAAAGTCCTTCCTGAGCAAGAGTATACCCTGCTAGTAGCACGCCTGATTCGTGCCTGCCGATAGACCTTTCTGCCTGTCTTTGCAACATTTCTTAAGAAGATGGTTGCAACTATTCTTGTGCATCTGTAACATCGGGCAGCTACATGCGCGCGTCTGCAAGCAGTTACGCATCTCGTATCCATCGCTTCCGGCTACCCCGGGTTTGTGTGCCGGTGGTGGGCTCCGATGCCCCCACCATGATCGAACGCGCCGAGTCGGTAGTGCGCGATAACGCCTTTCTGGAGTTAAGGTTAGACTACCTTTCACAGCCTGCAGCAGCCCTTCCCAAGCTGAAGAGTTTCCTGGAGATGCACCCGGAGGCGACGGTAATCGCCACTTGCCGGAGGGCGGTCAACGGGGGCAAGTTCAAGGGCTCGGTCGCCGCTGAATTGGCGATCCTGCTGAAGGCGGCCGACGCCGGCTTCCCCTTGGTGGATATCGAGTTACAGAGCGCCAAGAGTTTAAAAGCCGACCAACTGCGCGGCCTTACCGACCGGGTCGGCTTGATCATCTCTTACCACG
Source organism: Acidobacteriaceae bacterium (assembly GCA_003160215.1). GTDB lineage: Bacteria > Acidobacteriota > Terriglobia > Terriglobales > Acidobacteriaceae > Bog-257. Next base: position 43,453 of record PLQW01000070.1, on the reverse strand, counting down.
ACTTTCGTGCCACCAAGAAGCTGGAAGAGCAGTTCGCCGAGATGAGCAAGTATCCCGCCGATTTTTACAAGGTGGTCTCGACGGCGACCAACCTCTACGACAACGTCGTGATGATGAAGTTCCTGGAGGCGAATTCGGCCAAGCACGAGATGGTGGGCTTGTGCATGGGGGAACAGGGGATCATCAGCCGAGTGCTGGGAGTTCGGGCGGGCAGCATCTTTACCTTCGGTGCGGCCAAGAGTGGCGAAGAGACCGCTCCCGGACAGGTACCATTCAATGAACTAAGGGACATCTACCGCATCGATAACGCGGATGCGGCAACCCAGGTTTACGGGGTGGCGGGTGACCCGGTTGAGCATTCGCTCTCACCCATCATGATGAACGCGGCGTTTCGCCGCGAAGCCGTGAACGCCGTTTATCTGTCGCTGCACGCGAAGAGCCTGAAAGATCTGCTGGCCTGTGTCCGCGACATACCCATTCGCGGTCTCAGCATCACGATGCCGTACAAGCAGGCGATCGTGGATGCGCTGGAGAATTCCGACCTGCTGACCCGCCAAATTGGCGCCTGCAATACTCTGGTTCGCAGCCTCGACGGAAAACTGTACGGTTTCAATACCGATGTCGGCGGGATCGTGGCTCCGCTGGAGCAGCGCCTTCACCTGGCTGGCACGCGCATCCTGGTGCTTGGCGCGGGCGGGGTGGGGCGGGCGGCGGCTTTCGGACTGAAAGCCAAGGGCGCCGAGGTCTTCATCACCAACCGCACTCCTGAAAAAGGGCAGACGCTGGCGCGGCAAGCGAAAGCGAAATACTTAAAGCGCGTGGATGTCGCAAAGACTGCGTTCGACGTGATCGTCAACGCAACTCCCGTGGGGATGACCAACGGCAAGCAGTCTCCTCTGGAGGAGAAAGAGCTGAACACGAAATACGTATTCGATCTGGTTTACATTCCGGCCGAGACCAAGCTCATCAAGATGGCACGCGCCAAGAACCTGCAAGTCATACCGGGCTTGGAGATGTTCGTCCAGCAAGGCGCCCGCCAATTTGAGATCTGGACGGGCAAACCTGCGCCCATGGCTGAAATGGCTTATGTGGTGACCAAAGCGCTGGAACGGCGGGCCGCACAGGAAGACGCCGAAGAGAAGAAGGCCGCGGTGAAGAGTACAGCCCGCAAGCCGGCGAACAGCCTGTGGTGAAAGTCTGGATGCCTGCTGGAAATAATTGAGCGATCCTCGGCGGTTGTTTCTACAAGGCGGGCATGGCAATGGCGGCGCGCAAGCAACGGGAGAAGCAATCTGGAAGTGCGGTTTTGATACAGCAAGCCTGCTGTACGTCCCCAAAACGTAAGAACGCCGTGTTTTCGGGTCGCGCGTCGCTGTGATTGCTGTAGAGCACACTCTGAGCTTGAGTTTCAGTGCAGGCAGGCTGCCAAGTCATTGACTCTGCGAACGTACGGAATTATGGCGAGCCGGCGGCCCGTACGTCCTCCGCCGCCCGCTCGACCACCGCTTCCACAGCCTGCTCCACTGCCGGGGACAGCCCTGCACCCGCGGCAAAGTTCTCGCCCTCGATGCCGTACACAAGCAGATGCGGAGGCAGTTGGTCCAGAGAACGGGCCAGCTCGACGGCTTCGGCCACGCTGAACGCATGAGTGGAGTAGTGGAAGAATCCGGTTGGCACCGATGTAGCCCGCGCGTCGAGGCGATGGATGGTTCCCGGGGATGCGCCCGAACGGACTGCATCCACCAGCATCACCCAAGCTGCACCTTGCCAGGCCTGAATCAACGCCGCGCCCTCGCCGCTTTCCTCCAGGATCGTGACGCCGCTGGGAAATCGCGCTCGAAGGCGACGGGCGACGGCAATTCCGGCTCCGTCATCGCTGCGATATTCGTTGCCAACACCGATGATGACGATGCTTGGCTGTGGGGCGGTCATTCTGGTTCGATGTGCAGCTTCAGGAAGTGGGTGGCGCACGAGATGCAGGGATCGTAATTGCGGACCGCCTGCTCGCACTGCCACTGCAGCTTGTCCTTTTGTATGAGAAGGTGGGTCTGGACAAACTGCCAGAGATCGCCCTCGATGGTCTTCAGGTTCTGCGAGGTGGGCGGAACAATCTTGGCATCCACGATGAGGCCGCGGTCGTCGAGGCGATAGCGGTGATAGCAGATTCCGCGTGGCGCTTCGGTGCAGCCGTAACCGGTGCTGACCCGCGGCTCGACGTTGACCGCAGGTTGGTCGGGCCTCTGATACTGCTCGATGAGGCGCAGTGCCTCATCGCAGGCGTACACTATTTCCACGCTGCGCACGATGATGCTCTGAAAGGGATTGCGGCACACCGGCCCCAGACCCGCGCTGCGGGCCGCTTCCTGCGCCATGGGCGAGAGTTTGTCGAAGTTCAGGCTGTAACGAGCTTGCGGACCGACAAAGTAGGAATTCCGCTCTTTCAGCCGCGATTGCAGCGAGTTGGAATGGGAGACGTGGTCCTCGATAAAGTTCTGGTCGTATTCGCGAACGGCGATGTCCAGCCCTTTGTTGGAGACTAGGCGTCCTTCGTTAAAGGGATATTCGTCGGGATGACGCAGGGCGACGAACTCGTAGTCGCGGTCGAACTCAGGGAATACGAACGTTGCCACCCAGCGCACGGTTGCGAGGGCGGCGTCCCGTGCCCACTTTAGCTCCTCGGCGAGCGCAGAGAACTCCTTCTTGTCCGGCACCTTGTAGAAGCCACCAACGCGCACATTGATGGGGTGGATTTCCCGGCCGCCGAGCAGGCGCACGATCTCGTTGCCGGCTTTCTTCAGCCGCAGGCCACGCTTTACGTCGTCAGGGTGGTCCTTGGCCATGCGGATGGCGTCTTCGTAGCCGAGGAAGTCGGGTGCGTGCAGCAAATAGACATGCAGTGCATGACTCTCGATCCATTCACCGCAGTAGATCAGCCTCCGTAGGTCGCGGATCGGGCCGGTTATTTTGATCCCGAATGCGTCCTCGATGGCATGACACGCGCTCATCTGATACGCAATGGGGCAGATACCGCAGATGCGGGCGGTAATGTCGGGCACCTCATGAAACTTCCGACCGCGGAGAAATGCTTCGAAGAAGCGCGGCGGCTCAAAGATCTTCAACTTGACGTCCGTCACCTGCTGGCCCTTGATCTTCACCAACAGGGCGCCTTCGCCTTCGACACGCGCGAGGTAGTCGACTTTGATGGTCTTACTTTTCATGCGCTTCGCTCTCTTTGCGGAAAGGTTCAGCGTAGGCGTTGAATCCCCGGTAGGCCCGCATCAAATCTCGCTCGCTCACTCCCATCCCGCTCCACCACGCGCTGAGCGCCGCGGTGTTCGGCGTCTCCTTGGGCCCGAAGCATCCGTAACAACCGCGCATGTAGGCCGGGCACAGGGCGCCGCAACCAACCTGGGTCACGGGACCGAGGCAGGGGGTGCCATGCGCGACCATCACGCAGACCGTGCCGCGCTGTTTGCACTCCACGCAGACGCTGTGCGGGGGCGTGTTGGGCTTGCGGCCATTCAGAAACGCGCTGAGCACCTCCACCAATTGATACTTGTTGATGGGGCAGCCGCGCAGTTCGAAATCGACAAACACATGGTCGGTGATCGGGGTGGATTTCTTGAGAGTTTCGATATAGTCGGGCCGAGCGTACACGATGGAAATGAATTCCTTCACATCCTTGAAGTTGCGCAGCGCCTGGATACCGCCGGCGGTCGCACAGGCGCCAATTGTCACCAGGAATTTGGAGGCGCGGCGGATGCCGTGGATCCGTTCGGCATCATGCGGCGTGGTGATGGAGCCTTCCACCAGCGAAAGGTCATAGGGGCCTTTGACCACGGCGCGCGAGGCCTCGGGAAAATTCGCGATCTCCACCGCGTCGGCGACAGCCAGCAGTTCGTCCTCGCAATCCAGCAGGCTCAACTGGCATCCGTCGCACGAGGAGAACTTCCAGACCGCCAGCTTGGGTTTGCGTAAGGCCATATCAGATCTCCGACTTGCCGAGAATGGGCGCGATGCTAGGGAATGCGAAGACCGGGCCGTCCTTGCAGACGAAGGTCGGGCCGTACTGGCAATGGCCGCAAAAGCCGATCCCGCATTTCATGTTGCGTTCCGCCGACAAGTAAATGCGCTCCGCTGCCACGCCGCGCTTCAGCAGCTCCATCACGGTAAAGCGCATCATGACCTCGGGTCCGCAAATCATCGCGAAGGTATTGGAAGGACTGAAGGGAGCGCGCGGTATCATCGTCGTCACTACACCGACGTTGCCACGCCAGGTGCTGGCCGCTCGATCGACCGTGACCTCGATTTCCAGGTCGAACTTGCCACGCCACTGTTCCAGTTCGTGGCGGTACAGCATGTCCTCGGGAGTGCGCGTGCCATACAAGAGAACGATCCTGCGAAACTTCTCCCGCTCCGCCATCAAGCGGTAGAGCGCAGGCCGCAAGGGAGCCAGCCCGATTCCGCCCGCCACAATCACGACGTCCCGGCCGGTCGCTTCTTCCACAGGCCAATGGCTCCCGAAGGGGCCGCGAATTCCCATGATCTCGCCGCGCTTGAGCTTCCGCATGGCCTTGGTGACCGTGCCGACCACGCGAGTGGTGTGCTTGAGCAAGGGGGCATCGTCGGGGTCGCTGCTGATGGAGATCGGCACTTCTCCCACGCCGAAGACGTAGAGCATATTGAACTGGCCCGGCGCAAAGGAGAATCCCTTGCTGGAATCTTCGGGAAGAATCTCCAGCGTGAAGGTGTCGTCGGTCTCCTGCCTTACGCGCTGAATGCGGTAAAACACGGGCAGCATTGGGTCTGGGACCAGACCCGCGGTTACAACCTCGGTCTGCTCAAACATGGCTGCCATACATATCCAGCAACTGCAATCTGGTTGCCTCCAGGCGCTCGGTGACGACTTGCATGAAGCGCTTGTAAATCTCATAGCCGAGGTCGTGGTCCTCATCGCACTTGGCGCGAAGACACTTGCCGTCGAAGGCCAGCGCATGCGTGGGTTCCTGCGTTCGGGCATCGAAGCGCCAGCGATACGGGGGAAACAGCCAGGACCAGCCCAACACTTCACCGCTGCCGGCGGTCAAGATGGTCGTGAGGCCGTCATTAGGGATCACGAACTGCACGGACACCAGACCTTCGCGAATCAGGTAGAAGTGATCGGCTGGATCGCCTTCTCGGAAGATGACTTGTCCTTCGCCGAAGCGCACGTTCTTGGAACATCCGGCGATCAAGCGGATGTGTTGGTCCTCCATCCCTTGAAAGAACGGATGCTCTCTGAGAATTGGTTCAAGTGTTTGAATCATGCCGAGTCCTTGCCCTGGTCTGCCGGCGCCTTAACCAGATCGCTTTCGCGGATGGCGCCAGCCTCGACCGTAATATCAATTCCCACGGGACACCACGTGATACAGCGGCCGCAACCCACGCAGCCGCTAACGCCAAACTGATCAATCCAGGTGGCGAGTTTGTGCGTCATCCACTGGCGATAGCGCGATCTTGGGGTGGCGCGCACGCTTCCGCCGTGGATGTACGAGAAATCTACCGAGAAGCAGGAGTCCCATCGCCGCCAGCGTTCGGCGTGTTCGCCAGCCAGGTCGGTCACGTCCTCCACTGTGGTACAGAAGCAGGTGGGGCACACCATGGTGCAGTTCGCGCAAGACAGGCAACGTTCTGTCACGTTGTCCCACTGGGGATGCTCGTAGTTGCGGTAGAGCAGCTCCTTGATTCCGCGCGTGTCCAATCGGCGGCCCATGTGGCGCGTCGTGTCGTCCAGAATGCGTTCAGCGTGCTGCTTGTCAGCGTCGTTGGCCGGTTGATGCGGGACCGCTGCCAGGATCTCGGCGCCGCGCACCGATCCCAGTTCCACCAGGAAGTAGTGCCGCCCGTTCTGCGACAATTCGGTGAGAGCAAGATCGAAGCCGGAAGTCGCCTTGGGTCCGGTATTCATCGAAGCGCAGAAGCAGTTGCCGCCAGCCAGGCCGCAATTGACTGCCAGGAGAAACAGGTTCTCGCGCCGCGCCTTGTAGCCCGGATCGACGAACTGACCATCGAGAAAGACCTTGTCCTGGATCGCAATCGCGCTCAGTTCACAGGCGCGCACCCCGAAGAAAGCATATTTTGGCGTGGCTGGCTCTTCTTCCGGTAGGATTCGCATTCCCTTTCCGTTTCGCGCCGCCTGCCACAGCCGCTGAAGAGGCGGACATAGGAACTTTTTCCAGGAGTGCGGGCCGACAACGTAGGCGAAGAGGGCGTGGTCTTGGCGGCGTTTCAGACGATACTTTCCGCCAGCCTGCTCGTCTGTCCAACCCGAAGGGAGGTCTTCCGTCGAAGTCAGGTGGTCGTAGACAATCGCGCCTTCGCGAAGCGTTGGTCCGACAACCTCATAGCCTCGGCTGACCAATGCCTGGAGCAGTTGCTCCAGATGCTCTCGTTCGACAACAACGCTGTCCCCGACGTGTAACGGCCCTGCAGTCATGGCTCGCAGTGTCCGCACGAATACCACCTTCCATGTTCAGGTTAGAGAATTGTCCACCTGGCGTCGGTGACGTGGGTCACGTTGTACTTGTGCCGTGGAGGCGGGCCCCCGAGCCGCGCGAGAGAGAGGTTGACGGAAGAACTGAACCGGCGCCGCAAAGGGTTGAAGGCCGTCAAGGTCCGGGCACGGAACGCAAAATCCTAGCTCGCGCACGCGAGGGAGCTGGGCGCCGAACGCGCTAAACTGCACTCCGCAAAGCCATTGCGACCGGCGGGCGACTTCGACGAGGACGACGCGTTATCACTTCCCAGTGCGCCACAGATCACCGACAAATGTTAGCCGCAAGTGGGAAAATTTCTGCGATGTCGCGGAAGAAAATTCCCGGCTCCCCAAGAAGGGCTCTGAGGTATTCGCGTGACCCATGGGCGAGGGTGTGATTTTGGAGACGATTCGAGTTCGCCAGGGTGCACGGCAGGTTGGTCGCCGGGGTAATCGGCCTGTGGCGAGGCGGCACAGTGCGTACTGCGGATGGAGTTGATTGTTTCAAGGAGATCAAAATGGCAGGTACCAACATTTCGGGCAAAAAGAAAAATCGCTGGGCTGCTGGGGTCACACCCTACGCCGAGATGGGATATTACAATGCGGACTACGAGCCGAAGGACACTGACATCCTTTGCGCGTTCCGCCTAGTGCCGCACGATAGCGTGGAACCCATCGAAGCCGCGGCCGCGGTCGCCGGCGAATCGTCCACCGCCACCTGGACGGTGGTCTGGACTGATCGCCTGACTCCCTACGAGCATTACCAGGCGAAATGCTATCGCGTCGATCCCGTACCCGGCACCAACCAATACATTGCCTACATCGCCTACGACATAGATTTGTTCGAGGAGGGCTCTATTGCCAACCTCACGTCGTCGATCATCGGCAATGTCTTCGGCTTCAAGGCCCTCAAATCGTTGCGGCTGGAAGATATGCGGATTCCTCCCCACTATGTCAAGACCTTCCAGGGACCGCCGCACGGCATCGTGATGGAGCGTGAGTATCTGAACAAGTTCGGGCGGCCGCTGCTGGGCGCCACCATAAAGCCAAAGCTGGGTCTATCGGCCCGCAACTACGGCCGCGTGGTGTACGAAGCGCTGCGTGGCGGGTTGGACTTCAGCAAGGACGACGAAAACATCAACAGCCAGCCCTTCATGCGCTGGCGCGATCGTTACCTGTTCTGCATGGAAGCGGTGAACCGCGCCGTGGCGGTGAGTGGCGAGATCAAGGGGCACTATCTGAACGTTACCGCCGGGACCATGGAGGAGATGTACGAACGGGCCGACTTCGCCCGCGAGTTGGGCAGCGTGATCATAATGATCGACCTGACGATCGGCTACACGGCAATCCAGTCGATGGCTAAGTGGGCGCGCCGGAACGGCGTCATCTTGCATTTGCACCGAGCCGGTCACGGCACGTACACCCGGCAAAAGACGCACGGAGTCAACTTCCGCGTGATCGCCAAGTGGATGCGCCTGGCGGGAGTGGACCATATTCACGCCGGCACTGTGGTGGGTAAGCTGGAAGGCGATCCCAATGCGGTTCGAGGCTACTACGACACTCTGCGCGAAAATAAGACCCCGGTAAACCTAAGCCTCGGTCTGTATTTCGAGCAGGACTGGGCGTCCATGCCCGGAGTGATGCCAGTGGCTTCCGGCGGCATCCACGCCGGCCAGATGCACCAACTGCTCCACTATCTCGGCGAAGACTGCGTGCTTCAGTTCGGGGGAGGCACGATTGGCCATCCGGACGGGGTCGCCCAAGGCGCCACCGCCAACCGGGTAGCCGTCGAGGCGATCATCCAAGCCCGCAATGACGGGCGCGACTACTTAAACGAAGGGCCGGAGATCCTGGAAAGAGCTGCGCGCTGGTCACCCGAGCTGCGCAAGGCGCTGGAAGTGTGGAAGGACGTTACCTATAACTTCGAGTCGACGGATGTGCCGGACGCGATCGCCACTCTCACGGTCTGATCGCAGCACACGGCTCGATTTGGGTAGTGCGGCTGCCAGGACCGGCGCTACGCCGGCTTTCGGCAGTCTGGTGAAAGGACACCAAAGATGCGAATCACTCAAGGGACATTTTCCTATTTGGCCGATTTCACTGACGACGAAATCAAAGGCCAGGTGCGATATTGCCTGGTCAACGGCTGGGCCATATCGGTCGAGTATACCGACGACCCCCATCCGCGAAACGTGTACTGGGAGATGTGGGGACTGCCCATGTTCGATCTCACGGATCCCGACGATGTCATGCGAGAAATCAATAAATGCCGCAGGACTTTCCCCGACCTCTACATCAAGGTGAACGGCTACGACCGAACCAAGGGCCGGCAGACGACCATGTTGAGCTTCATCGTGCAGCGCCCCGAACACGAGCCCGGTTTTTATGTGGAGAGGACGGAGGAGAGGGACCGCCAGATCAAGTACACGATTCGTTCCTACGCGAAAAGCAAGCCGCGGGACAGCGCTGCAACCCAGGGCTGAAGGCGTCATCGTCAGTCAACCGCAAGCGTCGTTGGGAGGCTGTCATGGAAGGGCCAAACGTGGATTCAGCGATCGAGCCTGGGTTAACCCGGGAGGCGGAAAACGGCCTCGTCGACGTCGCCGCGGCCCATCGGGATTCCAATATCGACGACGTTCTGGCTGAGCTAGATAGTGAACTGGTCGGCCTCAAACCGGTCAAGGCCCGTATCCGGGAGATAGCCTCTCTGCTACTGGTGGCGCGATTGCGCGAGAAGATGGAGCTGTCGACGGAGCGCCCCACCCTGCATATGTCTTTCACCGGCCATCCTGGCACGGGCAAGACCACCGTCGCCATGCGAATGGCGAAGATGCTGCATCACATGGGCTATGTGCGCCGCGGCCATCTGGTGGTGGCCACTCGCGACGATCTCGTTGGACAGTATGTCGGCCATACCGCCCCCAAGACCAAGGAAGTCCTCAAGCGGGCGATGGGCGGCGTGCTGTTTATCGATGAAGCCTACTACTTGTATCGCCCCGAAAATGAACGCGATTACGGTCCGGAGGCCATCGAGATATTGCTTCAGGTGATGGAAAACCAGCGTGAAGACCTGGTGATCATCCTAGCCGGCTATAAGGAGCGAATGGACACCTTTTTCCAATACAATCCAGGCTTCCATTCTCGCATTGCGCACCACATCGACTTTCCCGATTACACACTCGAGGAATTGTTGGCCATCGCCGAATTGATGGTGGGCCGGCAGAGGTACGCCTTCGACGAGGAGTCGCGGCAGGCGTTCGCGGAGTATCTGCAATTGCGGATCAAGCAGCCGCACTTTGCCAACGCGCGTAGCGTGCGCAATGCCATCGACCGCATCAAGCTGCGCCAAGCCAACCGCTTGGTAAAGGGTGGCGGCAGCATCCCCAAGGCGGAACTGATTCGCATTGACGCGGCGGACATCCACCAGAGCCGCGTATTTCAGAGGAGTTTGGCCACGGAATGCGAAGCTCCTCCCGCGAGAAAGGAGAGGCCATGATTAAACGACCTATACTCTTGGGCATTGTAGGCGATAGCGCTGCCGGCAAGACCACCATCACCCACGGATTGACGCAATTGCTTGGCCCAGAGCGCGTCTCGCACGTCTGTACGGACGATTATCACAAGTATGACCGGCAGGAGCGGGCACGGCTGCACATCACGCCATTGCATCCGGACTGCAACTATCTCGATATCCTGGAACTGCATCTGGAGCGTACCCACTACGGCCAGTCCATGCTCAAGCCGGTGTACGACCACAGCACGGGCTCGCTGGTGCGGCCGGAATACGTCCAGCCGCGCGAATTCGTCATTGTGGAAGGGCTGCACGGCTTCCACAGCGCCACCCTGCGCCAATTCTATGACGTGAAGGTGTATCTGGATCCACCCGAAGACCTGCGACGGGTGTGGAAGATCAAGAGAGATACCACCAAGCGGGGTTACACAGCCGAACAAGTACGAGCGGAGATGGACAGGCGGGAAGCGGACTCGCGCGAGTTTATTCGTCCGCAGCGCGAATTCGCGGACATCGTCGTCCAGTTCTCTCCTGACCCCGGTGTGCCCCCCGAGGAGGCCGATGCGTGTCTGAACGTCAGGCTCGTCTTGCGTCCCACAATTCCCCATCCGGATCTGAGCTACCTGATTGACAACACTCGCGGCGCGGCGGGCGGCGTCCGCATGCAACTGGGCCGCGACGGCGGCCGCCCAGTAGACTTTCTCGACGTGGACGGCCGCGTTACGCGGGAACAATCGACAAAGTTGGAAGAGGCGATCTGGCAACACTTGCCCGACTTGCGCCCGCTGCGCGCTGACCAGTTCGGCGACTATAACGATCGCAACGAAGTGCGGCACAGCGATCCGCTGGCAATTACCCAACTGCTGCTGACTTATCACCTGCTGCGCGTCCACAGCGGTGACAAGCCCATGACCTTTGCATCCCCGGTGGCGGCGCTCAGCCGATTAGAGTCAAAACCGCTGAAGCCGGAGCCGCACATGGCGCCGGTCGGGAGTGTCAGGGAAAAGTAAGAGTCGGGATTAGGGACCTTCTGTTTCCTGCGCCGGACGCCGGCTGGGGGCGGTTTCAGAATTGGTGTATCCGGCAGGACGGGTAGTCGTCACTTTCAGCGTGCCTTTGCCGCGGAAAACGCCCCTGGGGCTGGGGGTAGGGTCTCAGAAAACATCGGTCCAGGCCGCTCCTCCCACAAACCCGATGCCGTCTCTAATCCAACCAATTCCTTCGCACTACAACACCGGCTTGCCACGCTCCTCATCTCAACCCAGCGCCAATCAAATCCCATAGCCAGTGGCTTCCTTCAAGTCGCTGTATCGAAAGCGCCCGCACACTCCAATGTGATTCATGATTCCTCGCAGGGGCGCTTCCGATACAGCCCTCAACTAGGGCGTGTTAATACTAATTAGGTATCTGAGGGCTTCGACGATAAGGGCGAAGTGGAGGAAGCCNNCTTTCAGCCTGCGAAATAGCCGATCGATTTCGTTGCGTCGACGGCATCTTTCGTGCCGATGCTGTTCGACGTTATGTCCAAAGTCAACAGAGAGCGGTCTTGCCGCGATTTGTTTGCCCACGCACTTTTCTCTACCTGTGGATCCTGCTGGGCCTGCTGCTCCTGGCTGGAGGTTTTGTGACTTGGTTTGCTCGGGGGCCGCTGTTCGTGGGAGAAGCGAACACCCGACCGGCGGTAGTTTCGCGGCTGCGGTGCCCATCACCGCCATGGCCGCCGCCGATCAGTCAGCCTGCGGAGGATTGCCGATGAGCGACCATCGACCTCTCCGGATTTTCCACTCGTGGTTGCGGACGATGGGTTCGCACCTCAGCGGCATTCTCTGCCAAATTGCGAATTGGCACTTCGTCGAGCGCCTGCAACGGCGCCGCGTCCCTGTCTTGCTTCAGTTGAACTCAGTGGAATGCGGCGCCGCTTGCCTGGCCATGATTCTCAACTACTATGGTCGCAAAACTCGCGTGGCCGAATGCCGGGAGACTTGTGGTGTCGGCCGCGATGGAGTCAGCGCCCAGACCATCGCCAAGGCGGCGCGCTCCTTCGGGCTTCGGGTTAGGTCTTTTTCGCTGGAACCTGCCGATTTCGGTCAGTTGCAGTTGCCCGCAATCGTGCACTGGGAATTCGACCACTTTGTGGCGGTAGAGCGGTGGTCGCCGAAACAGGTTGAGATTGTCGATCCCGCAGTAGGACGGCGACGGCTGAGCGCAGCCGAGTTCGATGCGGGTTTCACGGGTGTGGTCCTCACGCTCGAGCCGGGCATCCAATTCAAACCGCTTGGGGAGAAAATCCAGCCGACGTGGCGCAGCTACCTGGTGTCCATATTTCACACACCCGGCGCCGCAGGCTTGATGCTTCAGATCGTGGGAGTGTCACTGTGCTTGCTATTGTTTGGGCTGGCGCTACCCTTGTTCACGAAGGTGATCGTGGATCGAGTGCTGCCCTTCCGGATCGTCAGCGTCATGGCGATACTGGGAACAGGACTCCTCATTGTGGTTGTGGCCCAGGCGGTCGGCAGCTATCTGCGCGCGGCCCTGCTGCTCTATTTGCAAGGGCGCCTGGACATGCGAATGATGCTCGGATTTTTCGAGCATCTGCTCAGCCTGCCTTTTCGCTTTTTCCAGCAACGTAGCAGCGGCGACCTGCTGATGCGTTTGGGAAGCAACACGATGATTCGTGAGGTGCTGACCAGTCAGATGCTGTCGGCCACGCTGGACGGCGGCTTGGTGGTCGGATATCTAGCCATTCTCCTGGCGCGATCGCTCTTCTTCGGCGTCGTGGTATTTGGTGTTGGACTCCTGCAGGCGGCCCTCTTGCTGGGAACCTCCCGCCGGCTTCGCGACCTGACACAGCGTGACTTGGCGGCCCAGTCGGTATCCCAAAGCTACCTGGTCGAGGCGCTGAGCGGAATGGCGACGCTCAAGGCCCCCGGGACTGAGGACCAGGCCCTCGACCATTGGTCCGGTCTCTTTGCCAACAAGCTGAATGCTTCACTTCGTCGCGGTCATTTGTCGGCCATCCTGGACACGGCAATGACGACGCTACGCACCCTGTCTCCACTTCTCCTGCTGTGGGTAGGGACATTCCAGGTGCTGCATGGCGCCATGAGCCTGGGAACCATGTTGGGGCTGATCGCGCTGGCCACCGCATTCCTCGGGCCCCTCTCTTCACTGGTTTCCAACGCGCAGCACGTGCAACTAGTCGCCGCGCATCTCGACCGGATCGCCGACGTGGTGGAGGCCGAACCAGAACAGGAGCTGGAGCTGGTGCAGGATGCACCGCGGCTCAGCGGCCGGATCGAACTGAAAAATGTCGGTTTCCGTTACGATCCCAACGCGCCTCTTGTGTTGCGCAACATCTCGCTCACCATAGAACCAGGACAGAAGCTCGCTCTGGTCGGGCGTACGGGCTCCGGCAAGAGCACGCTGGCCATGCTGCTTCTGGGTCTTCACATCCCGACCGAAGGCGAGATCCTCTACGACGGCATTCCGTTGCAACGCCTGAACTATCGCGGACTGCGCGGCCAGTTCGGTGTCGTTCTCCAGGAGCCGTTTCTGTTTAGCGGCTCGATACGCCAGAATATCGCCTTCGGTAATCCCGACCTGAGACTTGCGCAAGTGGTCGAAGCAGCGCGCATGGCAGCGATCCATGAAGATATCGCTGAGATGCCCAGGGGCTATGAAACCAGGATAGCCGAAGGGGGCAGCGGATTGTCTGGTGGCCAAAGGCAGCGGCTTTCGCTTGCCCGCGCTCTCGCCCATGACCCGGCCATCCTGCTGCTCGACGAAGCAACCAGTCATCTGGATGTAATTACCGAAAACGTGGTCGAACAGAATCTGGGCCAACTGGCTTGCACCCGGATAGTAATTGCGCATCGTTTGAGTACCATCCACAATGCGGACAAGATCTTAGTACTTGAAGGCGGAACCATCGCGGAACTAGGCTCGCACCAGGAGCTCCTCGCTGGCGGTGGACGCTATGCCGAACTTGTTTCTAGCCAAATGGACCCCGACGTGGCTGGAGTAGCTGGCCGAGCAGCCAGCGGTTGGAAGAACATACCCTTGAGCGGGGTGTTTTTTCCTAGTGCCGATCAGCCCGGCATTTTCACTGAGCCGCTCGCCGCTGATCTCAACGTGTCTCGCTCGCCCACACCAACCACCAGCGGCAACGATTGAATCTGGTCATTTCGAAGCCTGAGCTTCGAGCTGCGGCCTGGTACTCTCCGCCAAACGCTGCGCGCGGAGCACTGTCGATACGGCACTAGAGATTTTCCATCAACTGAACTCACATGGCGCTTCGAATCCGCCGATGGCGGAACCGTCTTCCTGGGGAACTTCCAGCCGAAACACAAGTTGCGTCGCTCCGGGTTCTGCAAGAGCGGGAATTAATTTGGCGGCGCAGCTGCGTTAAGAAAACTCACAAGATCGCCGATGTCGGTGGCCTTCAGGGTCGGCCATGGTATGCCCAACTCCTCTGCGCGATCAATCATGCGGGGGCCATGCCGCCAGAGAGCGGCGGTGAAGGAAACAGTGGTGAAAGCTTCGGTGTTCGATCTAAGCCCGGGCCCAATCTGTGTGCCCTCTGCCCTATGGCCATGGCAAGCAGCACAACCGCGCTCGGAGAAAACGCGCTCTCCGACCAAGGGGGATCCGGTTGGCTCGAAGTAGCGCAGACTGGCGAGAAACGTTAGCAAATCCGTCATCTCGTTGCCCTGAAGAACGGGAGGAGGAATCCCGTTTTCGCGGCCCAGACGGAGCATCGCTGGTGCATGGTTCCACAGAACGCTGGCAAACTGCCCCGTCGTGAGTGGAAGATCATGCTCTGGCCCCAGCTCCGGACCCAGGCTGCCACCCTGCCCGCGCACGGAATGGCACTGTATGCATCTGCTCTGAAACACACCCCAACCCCGCTCTGCATTGCCGGGTATTTGGCGCGCGTTGGCCGCTGGATGGGGAGAGCTGAGGCTTACATACGCGATCAGATCATTCATCTCATTACCGCTGAACTGGGGCCACTGTCCTAGGGTGCTGGTAATAGGAGCAATCATCGACCCGGCGTGGTTAAGCATGGCGCGTGTCCAGGCGTTCGAGTCGCCGTCGGCGGTGATCCTCGACAGCTCGGGCGCTGTTTTGCCGCCCGTCCCGCCCACCGAATGGCAGCGGACACAGCCCTTCTCGTTGAATACCCGCTGGCCGGTGCTGGGGTCCCCGGCGCGGTCGATGCTGCTCGCCTGGTACAAGAACGCAAGGATGTCCGCCATTTCTTGTGAGTTCAACTCAGGATAAGGCTTGTTCTTTTGGCGGATCTGCCGCCACATACCGGGTCCATGGTTCCACAATACCGTCACAAGCCACCCCATTGCGGGAGTCCCGGGGTGCTTTCCGGAGAGATCCGGGGCGACGCGGCCTCCTGATCCATTGATGGAATGGCAAATGCCGCATTGCTTGTCACCAAAAAACAGGGCGGCGCCTTTCGCGGGTTCACCGATAATGTAGAGTGCGCGGCGCGTCGTGGTTGGCCGGCGCACCTGTATGAACACGGCTACCATTAAGGCTACGGGAATCAGTGCTGCGGGGATCCAAAAGAGAAGCTCTTTGCGTCGATTTAGTATTGTCATACACAACACTCCTTTCGCACGCTCAGCCCTGAGATTGGGAACTCACCGCGGTTCAGGCCGACCCACCGGGCGGTTCAGCACTTGTGAATCGCATGCTGGAGCCCTCACCTCTGTTCCAAGTTCCTGATATAGAACCCCAGCCCCACGAGCGTGAGGGCGATCAGCACCAGCGATAGCCCAAGCCCGACACGCCGGAATCTCCATTCCTGCATCGCTTTCTGCCCAGCCGCGTACGTCAGTTTTGTCGTCGCAAGTCCGGCATCGGTGTCCTGCTTCAACCCGCTGTCGCGGAAGGCATGCACCGCGACCCGCGCCTTCAACAGTGCATCGCGCGCTTGTGTCTGCTGCAACTTGGGCTGGCTGACTTCCATGCCCTGCCGTTCGGCCCGGCTGAGTAACTCGTCGGAGGCAGCAATTGCCGATGCCAGGTTCGTCAGTTGAGCATGCATAGCTTCCGCTTGCATGGAGCCGGCGTCTCCCGCGGTGTGACAGTTCATGCACACGGCTTTGGGGCCGGCGCCGATCATTTCGTCAGTGGGAGCCTTGATTGCGTGATTGCTGTGGCAGGTGACACAACCCGGAAATCCCATCGCGGCGAACGCGTCTTTGTGCGGGCTGGTCCCGAACAACTGGGCCTGGAAGACGTGGCAATTGGAGCAGACATTGGTCACGTTGGCGACCCCTGGGGGTGTCGCTCCGTGGTTGCCATGGCAGGTAGTGCAGGTGGGTGCACTCAGGTCGCCTCGTACCACCATGGCCTCATGGTGCACACTCTGCTCGTAATTTGCGAACTGGTCTGTCTTGATGCCGTAGGGCTTCATGTACTCGGCATCGGCATGACAACGCGAGCACGTGGTCGCGATGTTGATAGGATGCACTTTCGAGCGCGGATCCGACGGGGCGCGCAAGTCATGCACGCCGTGGCAATCGGTGCACACCGCGACCTTATTGTCGCCCTTGGCCCACTTCATTCCGTGCACGCTGGTCTTGTACTGCTGGAACTGATCGACGCGCAGGCTGGGGTTGTACTTCTTCATGCGCTCGGCATCGGCGTGGCACGAGGCGCAAAGTTCGGGAATCTGCTTACGCTCGCTCTTGCCCTTCCATCCTGCCGCCCGGCTCATCGCCTTTTCAGGATCATCACTGCTGGCGTCGCCGCCATGGCACGCCGCGCAGGTAAGCCCCTTCTGGGCGTGGATGTTCTGGCCGTAAGTCTCCACGCTGACACTCAACGGCTCCGGCAAATTGGAATGGCAATCGAGACAGGAGTTCTTTGTCTGCGCGAAAGCTATCAGCCCGCTGCAAATCAGCCACGCAGCCATAACGATTACGGCCCCTAGCCTGCATGTCACGGACTCGCGAACCTTAATCATGCGGCCTCACTTTGCCACCCAGCCGTCGACGGTCATAACCGCCATGTAACCGAGAAAGACACAAGCCAACCCGGTGATCCAACGCCGCGTCTTGAAGGGCTTTTCACGGTCGAGGAAAGGCAGTAGCAGGGCTGCGGCTCCGATCAGCCCGAACGCCAGGATGCCCAGCATTTCGCCATCCATGCCCAGGATTTTCGCGGGAATCAACTTCAACGTCTGGAACATGAAGAGGAAGTACCACTCTGGCTTGATGCCCGCCGGAGCTGAGGCAAACGGGTCGGCCTTCACCCCGAGGCCCCACGGAAACAGCGCCGCCAGCGCGCCCAGAAGTCCCAACGCCACGTACCAGGCCATCAATTCCCGCAGCACGAAGTTGGGGAAGAAGCGGATTTCCTTCCTGTTTTCAGGAATGGCTTGCCACTTCGCTTCCACCCCGGGCGGCACGCTCATGCCGAACCATTGAATCAGTGCCAGATGCACGCCGATCAAAACGGTCGCCAGTGCCGGTAGTATCGCGATGTGAAACCCGTAGAGCCGCGTCAGCGTGCTACCGGTGATGTCTTCGCCTCCGCGGAGGAATAGCAGAACGGGACGTCCGATGATCGGGATTTGCGCTGGTATCTCGGTGCCAACCTTGGTCGCGAAATAAGACAGCGTGTTCCATGGCAACAGGTATCCACTAAAGCCGAAACCAAGCATCAGGAACAGCAGCAGTATGCCGCTCACCCACGTCAGCTCGCGCGGCTTTCGGTAAGACCGCAGAAACAGAACGCTGAAAAGGTGGGCGAACGCCATGAACACCAACAGATTCGCCGACCACGAGTGCACCGAGCGGATCAGCCACCCGAACTGCACCTGGGTCATGATGAACTGCACGCTCTCGAAGGCTTCGTCGGCTCCCGGGCGGTAATACAGCAATAACAAAGCGCCGGTGAGGACCTGCACACCAAAAAGGAACAGCGTCATGCCGCCGAGAAAATACCAGTACGAGTAACGGTGTACCGGGACCTTCTTTTTTTGCGCCAGTGCCTTGAGATCGTCCAGCGGGAACCGTTCGTCGAACCATTCGCGAACGCTTGCAACCGGGGCCGCCATCAAGCCTCCTGCTTACGTCGCACAAAGATTTCGTCGCCGCGGACCTGGACCTCGAACGCCTCCAGCGGACGCGGTGGCGGCCCCGAGATGTTGCGGCCGTTCAGGTCGTACATGCCGTTGTGGCAGGCGCACCAGATCTCGCGCAGATCCGGACGATACTGCACTGTGCAGCCCAGGTGGGTGCAGGTGGCCGACATGGCGCGATATTCGCCCGCGCTCGTCTCCACCAGCAACCCGGGACGGGTGCCGAAGCGAAACGTCTTCGCGGTGTTGGGCTTCATCTCCGAAAGACGTGCCGCAAGTACGGCATCGCCACCCAGATCGGGGAGCTTTGGTGGGACCAGATAGCGCAAAACAGGGTAGAGGAACGAGGCTGCTGAGGCCAGCAGGCCAGTTCCCAGCAGGATGTTCACAAAACGGCGACGCGGCAAGTCCGCAGGTGCGGGCTTAACCGCTGCGCTTGTATCGGGTGCCGAGCACATCGAAAGCCTACCCCCTATTTGCCGAGCTCGCGTACGTACTTCACCAGTCCGTCCACCTGTTCAGGTGTAAGGCTCTTGTAGGCCGGCATCTTGCCTTTGCCGTTGGTGATGGAGTTCTTCAGATCGGCGTCTGACTGCTTCTTAATATCAGGCGATTTGTAGCTCTTGACGCCGAGTTTCTGCCCCATGGTGCTTCCCGTGCCGTCCGGCCCGTGACACATGGCGCATTTGGACTTGAAGAGAGCCGCGCTATCGGAATCCGCGAAACAATTGACTGAGACGATAAAGGCGACGAGCAATAACCAAGGCGACATCCGTTTCATTCAAACCCTCCCTAGGTACACTGATTTGCGACTGATAGAGGCAGCTGAAACCGCGGCAGGCTGCCGGCAGACGGGGACCACGCAGTCGTGCCGTCACCACCTTCTGCCACAAAAGGAAAGACGCACGCGAACGGCTACCCACCGCCGCATCCAAGAGAACACTGGCAGCCCTTCGAACGAACGTTCATCTCTGTTGAAGGTGGCGGCAACATAACATTCGCGATTCACACGAGGCGGTGATGCCAATCACCCTCAGGTGTGATTCGTCGTTCCCCAAAAGAGCTCGCGTTGTTATCGATCCGCACTGCACACGCAGCGATGTCCAGTCCGATTCGTCAGTCAACGGTCCATCGCAGAGATCCACCAGCATCGAATGGTGCTGGAAGTCAGACCAACGGCAAAAGACATCGAAACTGCGATCCAGAGGCCAACTCCTTGAGCAGCACGCAATTTCTGGCGCTAAGCTGAGTGGCATCCAGCAACGGGCGAGTCGGGTCCATCGCCATTCATCTCTTCTCCTGGACTGCGGAGCTGTTCAAGAAAGCCAACAAGTGGCTCAGGTCACCCTCGTTCAAAGTGGGCCATCCCAGACCCAGCTCCTCGGCTTTCGCGTACATGCGGGGTCCGTGAGACCAAAGAGCCAGGGCGAAGTTCACCGGTGTGTAGACCTTGCCGGCCTTCCTCAGGTTAGGGCCGATTCTTCCCCCACGCGCGTCGCTTCCATGACACTGGCTGCACTTCCGTTCGTTGAATAGCTCCCGTCCGATGATGGGGGAGCCGCCGAGCTCGAAATAGCGCACGCTATAGAGGAATGCGATCAGATCGGCCATCTCCGCTCCTTCAAAAGTGGGGCGCTCGATGTTCTTCGCCTTCATAGCGGCCCACATCTCCGGAGAGTGATTCCACATCCGACCTGCCATCTGGGTCAGAGTGCGAGGTAACGGGCGATCCGATCCGAGGTCGGGGCCTACGGTTCCTCCTTCGCCGCGAACGGCATGACAGGAGATGCACCCCTTTTCGCGGAACAAAATCCAACCTCGGCGCGGGTTCGCTGGAAGTACGTCGGACTCCCGCTCTGGCCCCCCTCGGGCATAGCGCACAAAGGCTAACAAATCGTTCATCTGCTCTCCCTCAAATTGGGGCCAAGCCATATTGAGTTCGTGCATGTGGGCTTCCATCGCCGGTGCGTGGTTCCACATTGTTTGCGACCAAAAAATTGGCGTAACCACAGGACCGATTTCACTCAGATTGGGCCCGATGCTTCCTCCCGGGCTTTCACCGATGGAATGGCAGCGGATGCACCCTTTCTGTTTGAACAGGATCTCTCCGTGAGCCCGGTTTCCCGATTCATCGTCGTAGCAGGTGACATAAAGGTAGGCAAATAGATTTGCCATGTCTTCGGGCGTAAACTGGGGAAAACTCACGCCGCTAATCTTTAATTGTTTCCACATTCGTGGCGCGTGATTCCACATCTGGGTAACCAACTCGTTCATGCTGGATCCTGCCGCCCCCCGCAAACCCAGATCGGGAGCTAGCTTCGCGCCAGCGCCGAGAACGGAATGGCACCCGCTGCATCCCTTTTGCTGGAAGGTTTGTGCGCCCATGCGTGGGTCGCCGACCAGAAAGGTGTCCCATCGTTCGGATGAACCGCGCCGCTGCCAGACGAGAATGCCGCACAGAAAGAGCAGAGCTACAGTAGTTGCAACAATCAATATTATTTTCTGCCGCCTGGAACTCATGTCTTCCCTCGATCGCTCTGCTTCTCCTTGGGCCCCTAGGCCGGATGCGTCGGCTCCGACCCGTTCAGCACTCATTCCGGCTAACCGCTCTATCTAGTGCGCAGGCAACAAGCGCAATACACTTTGCAACGGAAGAGACATAGCCGCAAAGGCCAGCTGGCGCGGCTGGCTACCCGTAATGCGTTGGAATATTGTCAGCTCGCTTCGGCCATCTGGCGGCACCGTTTCGCCAGCGCCGACTGAATGAAGGTCACCTCGCGTCCCAGTATGTCGGTTGCTTCGCGGCAGAGGTCGGGGCGCTCGCGCATGACTTGCAGAAATTCTTCCCGCGGTAGGTGAACTATAACCGACTCGACCACCGTCACGGCGGTCAGGCTGTACGGACGTCCGGTAAACGTGGCGGGCAATCCCAGCAGCGAGCCCGCGAAAAAAGCTCTGTCCAGCTCAGGCATGTTGCGCACGCCCATCAGCACCTTGCCCTTAAACACAAGGAACACACCCGCGCTTTCCTCGTCTTCACGAAAGAAAACATGCGCCGGCGAAAGCTCTCGCTTTAGACCCGCTGATTCCAGGCCGGCTTTTAATTCGTCAGACACATTCAGAATATTGCTCTTCACACCCACATTTTTCATTTAGGACTTATGCCACAACTGCGCACAGCGCTTCTGTGACTCCAATCACAGATAGGTGTGAGGTCGGAAATTGGAGGGTTCGCATTCGTATCGTACTGCACCCGGCGAATCACGCCGCAACTTCAAATCCAAAAAGCTTGGTCGAGGAGACGCCCATAGTGCTGCCGGAGTTGCTCATACGTCTTCCGGTGCATCCTGATGGGGTTTTGCGCCAAGCCGTTGAGCCAGGTCTGCGGAGAGACCCAGCCGATCGCGGACCGCCCATGCGCGCCGCAGGCGCCGAACTCGGAACTCTTCCCGCTGTGAGCGACAGGCCAACCCCGAGCACTCACGACACGCGATCGAATCGCCCCTCACGTACAGGACGCCCACACGCCGGCGACAACCCTCCACTGGGCACTGCAGCCACCTTCTTATACCGCCGTAGTTACAGTGGGTGCGCAACAGCCGAACCGCGCAGCGCCGCTTCCGGTGGGCGTTGCCCCAGGACAGCAGAAGGGTCGCCCCGGTGTTATGTCCCTGAGTATTCCCCATCTGGAACCGAGTTCCAACCTGGAGCAACCCGCCACGACGCAGAAGCCGAATATCGATATGTTCGTGCTGGTCGGTAGTGGCCCTTCCTCGGTGAGACCCGGCCCTGCAGCCACCGAGAGCACTTGAGAATCGAGTAGGCATAGATTTGTCTAATGATTTCGGGTTCAACGCTGGACAAGCGCCGCCGCAGGGCCCTACCGGCACCCCGTTGAGCCAAGCACAAGCCTCATCCCACCGACGAATCTGCGCCTGCAACCCGAGCATTCGTCGTCCACAATAAATGGAGAGGCGGCAGGCAGAGTAGCCATCGCGTTCGCGCTCCAGTCGTCTCAACTACACTTCAATTCATGCAAAAGCGGTAAAGTCGAGGTGTGGCGCCTAGCTGTTTCCGGCCCTTTCGTATGCCGGTGCCTCATTAGCCGCACCATGCCCTGTTTCCACACCCCGCTTGTCGAACCGTGCATGCGGAGTTGCCGCACACGGCTCTCGGAGGAAGCATCACGGTGTCGCACACGGACGACTGGCGGTCCGCAACTTGAGGCCGGCGTGCTGCTCAGAATTGCTCACTTAGATGGCAAATCAGTTCGGAATTCTCGGAAGAGCTCTCACTTGGTGATTGATGGACTATCCGGAAGTTGGCTCTCAGTTGGCGGTAAGAGGGCGTTGCTTTAACTGAGTCCGTCAATGGACGCAACGGCGATTTTGCATCAGATGAGATAAGCGCGTGTCAGTGTCACTCTCAAGCGGACCCTTTAGTCGGCATTTCCGGCGACGGAGGTATTCGCCGGCGCCCAGTGACCGGTATTATTCAAGGCAGGCTAAACAGGGGTTGGGTTGCGGTTAAGCCCGCTCGCTGGGAATCCGAGGACCGCCGCCCGAACAAGAAGGTGTTTTGTGGTTCCTAGCGGTTCCCAGATCAAGAAGGCCTCAAGAATGCATGCAGGCAACGCGGAACAACACCGCACAGAACGTATCGGCTGGCTGCGCGCGGCGGTACTGGGCGCGAACGACGGCATCCTTTCNNGGTGAGTACGTGTCTGTCCACTCACAGGCCGACACCGAACAGGCCGACCTCAAGCTTGAACGCGCGGAACTCAAGGCAGACGACAAGGGCGAACATAAGGAATTGCAAGCAATCTATGTCGAACGCGGGCTCGATCGTTCGCTCGCGAAACAGGTTGCCGAACAGTTGATGGCCCATGACGCGTTAGGCGCGCATGCCCGCGACGAACTCGGCATCTCCGAGACTCTTCGTGCGCGTCCGATTCAGGCGGCATGGGCATCGGCTGGCAGCTTCGCCATCGGAGCAGTCCTGCCCCTCTTGGTTACTGCCATGGCCCCGGAGGCAGGCTTGATCCCTCTTGTGTCTGGCACTTCACTGCTGTTCCTCGCGCTTCTAGGCGGGCTGGCTGCACGCGCGGGTGGCGCAAGAGTGATGGCGGGCGCAATCCGCGTCACGCTTTGGGGGGCGCTCGCCATGGCGATCACCTCGGGCGTCGGATGGCTGTTCGGAACAGTTGCGTGAGTGCTGACAATCGGAAGCCAGCCCTGTTCCGTGTCTTCCTCAACCGGTGCCATCAAAGCAACGCGTGCCGACGATAAAACCACGACTTCACGGCCTGCACGACAAAGAGATAGGTCACCGCAAGAAACGCAATCGCCGCCAACAACGATACGGGCAGCGGTGTAAACCGCAGCAACTTCCCCAACGGCGTGTACGGCAGCACAGTCGCGACAGTCACGATGGCCAACACGCTGATCAACAATGGCCGACTGGGCCGGCTCTTGAGAGGGTTGGCTGCCGTCCGAATCACAAATACCACGAGCGTCTGCGTAGCCAGCGACTCTACAAACCATCCGGTGTGGAATAGCGACTCGTTTGTGGATGCATGGAACACCCAGAGCAGCACCCCGAACGTGAGGAAATCATAAATTGAGCTGATTGGACCGATGATCGCCATGAACTGGCGGATGAATCCAATCTGCCATCGCTTGGGCCTTTGTACCATAGCGGGATCAACGTTGTCGGTAGGGATGCTGACCTGCGAAACATCGTAGAGAAAGTTATTCAACAGGATTTGGCTCGGGAGCATCGGCAGGAAGGGCAGGAAGAGTGATGCCGCAGCCATGCTGAACATGTTGCCGAAATTCGAGCTCGTGCCCATGATGATGTACTTCATGATGTTGGCAAAGGAGCGACGCCCCTCGAGCACTCCCTCGTTCACGACCGCAAGATCCTTTTCCAGCAGGATGATCTTGGCAGCGTCCTTGGCCACGTTCACGCCATTCATCACTGATATCCCAACATCCGCAGTGTGCAGCGACGGAGCATCGTTGATTCCATCACCCATGTATCCGACGACGTGCCCGCGGGCCTTAAGAGCGAGGATTACCCGATTCTTCTGTTCGGGGGACACGCGGGCGAATATGGCGCCGTTCTCCGCCTGGTAGGCCACCGCCGCATCGTCCATCGTATCGAGCTGGTTCCCGACAATAATGCGGTCTGCATTCAACCCTACGTCGTGGGCTATTTTCTGGGTCACATACTGGTTGTCGCCCGTCATGACAACCACAGAAATGCCATCTTGTTTCAGTGCCTTCAGGACGGCAAGGACCCCTTCCTTCGGCGGGTCCAAGAATGCCGCGAACCCGACCAGCGTCATCGCACGTTCGGCCGCCACTGTGTACGCGTTTTGATTTTCCACCTTCAGCGTCGCCACCCCAAGCACGCGAAATCCGTCCGCACTCAGCTTCTTCAGCGTGCTTTCTGCCTCTGCCCGTCGGCTATCGTCGAACGGCTGAGCAACGCCATCGATGGTCACCGCCTCGCAAATGGCAAACACACTCTCAGCCTCACCCTTGGTGATGAGAAGGTCCTCGTCCGCGTGCCGCACCACCACGGACAGGCGCTTGCGGTTGAAGTCGAACGGAATCTCGTCCACCTTGTCATATCCCACAATGGATGGCGCCTGGTGCTTCAAGATGGCGTCGTCGAGGGGGCTTTTGATCCCCGCCTCGAAGTGGCTGTTCAGGTAAATGAGCTGCAGGACGTTCTCGTTGTCTTTACCCTGGAAATCCACGTGCCGGTCAAGCACGATCTCCCCTTCGGTGAGTGTGCCCGTCTTGTCGGTACAGAGAATATCCACGCTGCCGAAATCCTCGATTGCCGACAGTTGCTTGACGAGGACTTTTTTCTTTGTCATCCGCCTCGCGCCTTGGGCCAGTGTCACTGTGATGATCATAGGCATCATTTCAGGTGTCATCCCGACCGCAAGCGCGACTGAGAAAAGGAAAGACTCCAGCAGCGGGCGATGGAAAATGATGTTCACCAGCAGGACGAAAAGGACAAGCAACATGGTCACCCATGTGAGCATCATTCCGAAGCGGCGTATGCCGCGGCCGAACTCCGTCTCCGGTGGCCGCATCGCCAGACGATTTGCAATCTCACCACAGGCGGTATCTTTTCCGGTGCAGACAATGACCGCGGTGCCAATCCCCGTTTGAACTGCAGTGCCGAGGAAAACGCTGTTGCTTGCGTCGGCGACGCCGTGCTTCTCCTTGGGAAGGTCAGCCACCGTCTTCTCTACCGGCAAGGATTCTCCAGTGAGCACTGACTCGCGCAAATGCAGGTCCTTTACCTCCAGCAAACGGGCGTCCGCTGGCACCAGGTCTCCTGCGTTGAGCCGGACGATATCTCCCGGAACCAGCTCGGCGGTCGGCAGTTCCTGTTCTCGCCCATCCCGCACCACTGCGGCGGTTAGGGCAATCTGCTTCTGGATGTCCTCGACGGCGTGCCGCGCCTGGAATTCCATCAGGAAATTCAGCAGTACGCTGAACAGTACGATCGCAAGGATGATCAGCCCGCCAACGTGCTCTCCCAGCGCAAGAGATACGCCGCTGGCAATGACAAGGATGACGACGAGAGGATTACGGAAGAAACCAAAAAAACTGAGCAGCGCAGCGAAGCGAGACTCATGGACCAGGCTGTTGGGGCCGTAAAGACGCAATCGTCGCCGCGCCTCTTCGGTCGTCAGCCCTGCAGGAGTTGCCGGCAGGAGTTCGAACAGTTCCTGCAGCGGCCGATCCCAGAAGCCCTCGACCGAGGTTGTTGGTCTTCCCATCCGGTCCCTCCAGTAACTGCCGCATTATCCCATGAGAGCGTTGCTCACTAATGTATTTCCCGACCATCGGCGGTAGTGCGACCGCCGTTGAACTCGCCTATCAAAGAGCCGGTGACGGCCCTCTGCATAGTCGAAGCGCATCAGGAGGGGTGCGGCTCGCCGAGTATGACCCGGACGATGTCGCGGGCGATAAGCAATTCCTCATCTGTGGGAATGGCGTAGGCGAGTAGCCTGGAATCATCGGTGCTGATGAGGCCTTCGCGGGCAACCGTCTGCTGGTTCTTAGCGGCATCGATCTCAAGACCGGCCCACCTCGGTGTCCGACAACAGGCGACTCGTCGGCGATGTCAGGCGCGAAACGCTGGGCCCAGCCCAAGACAAAATAGGTGCGCTGGAAGTCCTCAATGGGGATATAGTGTGGGGTTGTTGGGAGCTAAAACGGAAATTCAGGATACCGGAGGCGAGTAGCGTGAAACCTGCCAGCAGCTTTGAGGCGCAGACATACCACAAGGTTGACTTGCGCTTACTTCCATTCCTTTTTCTCTGTTACATTCTTGCCTATCTCGACAGGGTAAATGTTGGGTTTGCAAAGCTGCAGATGCTTAAAGACTTGTCTCTAAGTGATGCGGCTTTCGCCACGGGGGCTGGTATTTTCTTCATAGGCTATTTCTTTTTTGAAGTTCCTAGCAATATATTGTTAAAGAAGTTTGGGGCACGCATGTGGATTGCGAGGATCATGATCTCCTGGGGTATTATATCCGCGTGCATGATCTTTGTAAAAGGTGCTTGGTCATTCTACGCCATGCGTTTTCTTCTGGGCATAGCAGAGGCGGGATTTTTCCCAGGGGTCATCTTTTATCTAACCTTGTGGTATCCCTCAAGACTCCGAGCAACACGAACCTCTTGGTTTGTAGCGGCTATTGCAGTTTCCGGAGTAATCGGCAATCCCATATCCGGCTCGATCATGGATCTGCTATCAGGCGCGATGAGATTATCGGGATGGCAGTGGCTGTTCCTGGCTGAAGGCATTCCCTCTATTATCGTTGGTATTTGGGTAATCTATTATCTGAACAGCAGCATTGAAGAATCCAAATGGCTGACCACTGAAGAAAAGGCACTCCTGGCGCAGAATCTTGTAGCAGAAGATAAGCATAAAACCGATCATAAACTGATCGATGCCTTCAAAAGTGCTAAAGTATGGGTGTTATGCGCGATTTATTTTACCTTGATGATTGGCTTGTACGGCATTGCTTTCTGGTTACCGACGATCATAAAGGCGTTTGGTATTAAGGGTTATTTCGGAGTTGGCGTGATTACTGCCATACCGTATGGTGTAGCCGTCATTGGCATGATCATACTAAGCCAGCATTCAGATAAGACAGGAGAGCGGCGACTGCATTATGTATTGAATGTTACTGCCGGAGCTATTGGTTTGGTTTTGAGTGGGGTGTTTGCATCTAATCCTGTCCTGGCCATTGTTTTCTTGTCCATAGGTACGCTTGGGGTTATTGGGTCAATGCCATTGTTCTGGCCGTTGCCGTCTGCATTTTTAGCTGGCACTGCCGCTGCGGCGGGTATTGGTATTGTGAACTCGGTGGGCAACTTGGGCGGTTATTTTGGACCAAACATTCCAATATGGGCAAGACTTGTTTCTTCTGATCGATCCGCTGCCTTGTATATCATTGCAGGAAGTTTGATGGTCGGGGCTTTAATGACTTTTTTCCTTATACCAAAGACGTTGCGCGTCAAAGTGGGAGCGCGCTGAACGCGGGCCCTCCTGCGCAAGCTTAAGAGATAAAACGCGGGTTGGGGTTGTAGGTATTGTCCAAAAAATGCGCTCTGACGGCACCGTATTACATCTACCGTATCGTCTTCCGCTCACACGACATTCCGAAGCTGACTCTGCGGGAAGGCTCGCATAGAGTGTGGCCTTCGAACCATACCAGGCCGAGTCAAGTCACTCAGCAGACGCAAAGACGGCGTCTGCCGGGGACCCCGGTAAGAGCGGTGCGGTTAGGGGTTGGGGGCCCCGGTAAGATCGTCCGTAGCATCCCGGAAGCAAGCGAGGTCACGCGGCAATGGCGTACCCTGAGCATCTCGAAATCCTCATGCAGGGGTTAGGGGCTGGGGGTTAGTTGGCAGTCGGCCAGCAAGATTTGGCTGACGGCTGATGGCTGACAGCTGGCGGCAAGCCTTGGCTGAAGGCTGAGAGCTGACGGCTCAATCGTGAGCCAGGCACCGCCAAGTGGAATAAAATCGCGCACAGCATGTCCCCGGCCCACCGCACCATCTTTCACGTCGATATGGACGCCTTCTTCGTCTCGGTCGAAGAGCTGTTCGACCCAGCGCTGAAGGGCAAGGCCGTGGTGGTTGGCGGTCAGCGCCACGAGCGCGGCGTGGCTTCGGCCGCTTCCTACGAGGCGCGCAAGTTCGGCGTACATTCGGCCATGCCGCTG
This sequence comes from Acidobacteriaceae bacterium, assembly GCA_003160215.1. Taxonomy (GTDB): domain Bacteria; phylum Acidobacteriota; class Terriglobia; order Terriglobales; family Acidobacteriaceae; genus Bog-257. The sequence goes on along the minus strand of PLQW01000070.1, from coordinate 15,058 downwards.
CGCACCGCTGCCAAACTGTGTCCTCACGCCATCTTCGTGGACGGACATCCCGAGCGCTATCGCGATTACTCGGCCAAGGTTTACCAGGTGCTGGACCGGTTTTCTCCCAAGCTGGAGATGGTTTCCATCGACGAGGCCTACGTGGACATGACCGGCACCGAGCGCCTGCATGGTCCGCCGATGCGCGCCGCCCATGCGCTGCATGAGGCGATGAAAGCCGAGACGCAACTGAATTGCTCCATCGGAATTGGAACGTCGCGGCTGCTGGCCAAGATCTGCTCCGACCAGGCCAAGCCCAACGGCGTGCTGTGGATTGTGCCGGGCGGGGAAGCGGAATTTCTGGCGCCGCTGGATGTGCGCAAGATCCCGGGCGTCGGCAAGGTGATGGAGAAGCGCCTACTCGAACAGGGTATCCAGAAGATTGGCGATCTTGCCCGGCATGAGGAGCGCTGGCTGGAGGCGAACTTCGGTGTGCTTGGCCCGGCGCTCGCCGGCAAGGCCCGTGGCTTGGACGCCGGCGCCTGGTTCGACAGCGACATTGGCGAGGACGATGGGCCACGCTCGATCAGTCACGAGCATACGTACTCCGTCGATACCAACGACGCGCAAACCCTGGAGGCGATGCTGGCGCGGCTGTCGGAGATGGTGTGCCGCCGTTTGCGCGAACAGAAGCTGCACGCCCGCACTCTGCAATTGAAGCTGCGCTACTCCGATTTCCGCACTCTCACTCGCGCTCGCACCCTGGAGCAGCCCAGTTCCGTGGACGCGGAGGTACTGGCGACGATCCGTGAACTCTTTCGGGCAAATTGGAATGGTGACGCGGTGCGGCTGCTCGGCGTATGTGCGTCGCATTTTGCGGACGAGAGCGAGCAGCTCAGCTTGGAAGGCAGGACCACGCATGAAAAATGGAACCAGGCGCTCTCCGCCGCCGACCGCATGCGCGAGAAGTTCGGCGAGCACGCCGTCTCGATGGCGACGGGCATGAAGGCGCGCTTCCGCGAACGCACCCACGAGAACCCCGCAGGGTTACCGGGGAAAAAGAAATGAATGCCGTAGCATTTCGGCGCATCACGGCGGATGGTGAGGCGTCTCACATCCTTCCCGGCAAGAAAGGATTATGCCTGTTAATACGAAAAGGCCAGGCCAGCGCGCCACCGCCTGGAGAGGACGAAGTGCCCGGAACCCTGATCATCGGCTATGGCAATCCCATGCGCGGAGACGACGCCATCGGCTGTCATGCCGCGCGCGCGTTGGAGCAGCATTTCTGGAACGATCCCGACGTGGAAGTGATCGCCGCCCAGCAGCTCACCCCGGAGATGGTGGACGATATATTGCAGCGGGACTTCGTGCTGTTTCTGGATGCCTCCTTCGGGGAGCAGCCCGGAACCATCATGCGGGTCACCGTTTCGCCGGAGCCTGGGCCGGGTGGCTTCAGTCACCATCTCACTCCGTCGTCGCTGCTCACCGCCGCCGAACAGCTTTACGGCGACACCCCGTTTGCCATGAGCATCACCATGGCAGGATGGTCGTTCGAACTCGGCCAGAAGATGTCGCAAATTGCCAACCGCCGCATGCCCGACTTGATTCGACTGGCGCAAGAGGCCGTCGAGGCCCATCGCCACAGGGCGCAAGCTCGGACTCCGACGGGGATCAGGTAGCCATCGACGCGCGTTGAAGGGGCGCGCCTTCAGGCGCGCCAAATGTCGCTTTTTTCGGGAGCCTGTTACTCCAGGTAGGTCCGCGCCATGGGCCGCCACCACGGCCAATCGTGATAGCTCTGCTCGCCCCACACATACACCTCATGGCGGATGCCGCGCGCCCGCAGAATGGCGGCGAACTCTTCGTTCTTGCTCCAGCACATGTCCCACTCGCCAGTGGCGAGCACGGTCCGTATGTGGTTATAGCGCCAGCCGTCGCTGCAGTTTGCCAGGTAATCGGGCGGGTTGTTGAAGTACGCGTCCTCGCTGTACCAGCCGTCGAGGAAGCTCTTGATGTTGAAGGAGCCGCCCATGGTGACGCAGCCGGTGACCTTGTCGGGATGGCGGAAGGCGAAGTTCACGGCATGGTAGGCGCCAAAGCTGCAGCCGGTCACGATGGTGCGCGGGGTCCAATTCTTGTTCCACATCAGCGGCAGCACATCGTTGAGGATGTAGCGCTCGTATTGCAGATGCCGTTGCACGCGCCAGTAAGGATGCGCGCGCTTGTTGTACCAGCTTTCGCTGTCCACGCTATCGACGCAGTAGATTTGCAGCTGCCCGGCTTCCAGCCGGTCGGCGACCGCGGCAATCATCTTGTTGTCTTCGTATTCAAAGTATCGTCCCATGGAAGTGGGGAAGACCAGAACCTTGGTGCCGGCGTGGCCGAAGCAGAGCAGTTCCATGTCGCGTTGCAGGTCGTGGGACCACCAACGATGATATTCACGATTCACGTTGTTTAAGCCTCTTCCGCTTGAGATAGTGTCGCATCAAAACTGCATTTGGTAATCTAAGGAACCACAATTCTACAGAATGAGCACGAATCCGATCATAACTGACGAGCCAATTACGCCAGCGCAGGCATCCAGCAGCCTGAAGTCGCGTCTGTGTCTGCATCGGCAGTTCGCCTCCCAGTTGATGGACGAGAAGCGCGACTTCGTGGTTTACCTTCCGCCCCAGTACGAGGCTGAGCCCGACCGGCGCTATCCGGTGCTGTACCTGCAAGACGGCCAGAACCTGTTCGATCCCGACACTTCCTTCATCCCCGGCAAGTATTGGCGTGTAGGCGAGACCGCCGACGAGTTAATCGTGGGCGGCGCGATCGAGCCTCTGCTCATCGTCGGCATTTACAACAGCGGTAGGTATCGCATCAACGAATACACTCACGTCGAAGACAAGCGCCTGGGTGGCGGGCGGGCCGACGCCTACGGACAAATGCTGGTGGAAGAGCTGAAGCCGTTGGTTGATCACCACTACCGCACGCTTCCCGGCATCGAGAACTGCGGCTTGGGTGGATCATCGCTGGGCGGATTGGTTTCGATGTACCTCGCGCTACGCTACACCTGGGTGTTCGGCAAGCTGGCCGTGATGTCTCCATCGGTGTGGTGGCGGAATCGGGCCATTCTGAAAACTGTGGCCCAGATCAAAAGGAAGCCGGATTTGCGAATCTGGCTCGACATCGGTACCGACGAGAGCCAACGAGCGCTGCCCGATGCCCGGGCCTTGAAAACGGCCTTGGTCAAGCGAGGATGGAAGCTTGGCGAAGACCTGTGCTACACCGAAGTCGAGGGCGGCCGGCACGACGAGGTTGCCTGGGCACAACGCGTTGCACCCATGCTGACGTTCTTGTTTCCGCCGGGCAACTGAGACGATCAAGGTCACTGGAACCAGGATTTGGTTCCTCCGCACCGTAAACTACCTTCCTCAACGCAACCAACGCTTACGGTTCACGTACAATCTTGTGCTACGGCTTGAGAGCAAGGCGATCCATGGCGACCAGCACGACACCCGTGACCATGAGAGGTTCCGTCCTGGGAGTCATCCTCCACGACGTCTGCGAGGAGATCAGGCTCGAGCAATTGCGCGACATCCTGGGCGCCCGGCGGGTTGAGCCCGGCTTCAAACATGCCACTCCGGACTATGTTCGATTCGAGAACCCACCGGTAGTGGAACGGCTCGAACCCGTGGTACTGACGAACGGCGAGAAGCTGGTTCCGCAGATCAAGTATTACGACTATGGCGTTGTCAGTGTACTGTTTGAGTTGGGATTCGAGGCCGACTGGGAAACGCTGGTACAACTGGCGGCTCGTTGGGTCCCGAGCCCTGAGCTTGAGCGCCAGGCGCAGCAGATCATTCGCGACCGGCTCGATCGTATCGCACCCGCCCTGGTGCGTCCCTACCGCGATTGGCTGAGCGAAGATTATTACATTTTCACGCTGAGCGGCGTCCCCGGCCAGCCGTGCGGCTCCGACCTCCTGACCCAACACGGTCCGCAGATTGCGCAGATACTGCGCGGCGAGCTCACCCCACTCGCGCGCGGGGAAAACGATGACGTTCTCCAGGCCAGCCTTTCGTACTATCCCAACGACTTGCTCGTGGTGGGATGGAATGCCGCGCTGGTTTATGACACCCCTGCGGGCGCCGAAACTTCGGTGCAGATCCTGGAATACGTCAACTCGCAGTTGCTGGAGTTCCGGCATTATGACGAGTTGCTGACCCGTGAGCTGGCTGGTGTCTATACATCACTGAAACATCGGGCTGGCTTCTGGCGGCGCTGGCGTATGCGCCGTGAGGCCTCCCGGCTGAACTCCGTGACCGTCGAGGTGACCGAGTTGGTGGAGCGCGCCGACAACGCCATCAAGTTTGTAAGTGACATGTTCTCGGCGCGCCTTTACAGGCTGGCCGCCGCCAAGGTCGGAGTTCCGGAGTACAAGAACCTTGTCAACGAGAAGCTGCGAACCGCCGAAGGACTATATCGCTTTCTGGTCGACGAATTTCACCAGAGTCGCGGTTTCATCCTAGAATTGATGGTGGTGATCATTCTAGTCATTGAACTGGTTTACCTCTTTCGTGGAAAATACTAGAGCCAGGGGGGAAGGCGTGACCCTCGACTTATGAATTGTCATTAGGAGCGTCCGGTGTTGGCGCGAGGAATCTGCTTTCTCCATGACCATGCCCCAGCAGATCTTTCGCTGCGCTTTTAATGACAAACCCGATGGGAATGTCACTCTATTCTGCGAACCTCAATTAGGGGAGGACCTATGACGCTCGACCGCTTCACGAAAACAATGCTCGTAGTTATCGCAGTTCTACTTGGGATGGTCGCCTTTCGTCCCATCGTCCATCCGGCGCCGGTGCAGGCACAAGCCAGTGAGGCTTATCCCTTCTACCTCGAACCGGGCTATACCATGCTGCGCAAGCCCGACGGAACAGCGCAAGTCTATGGGAAAGTCGCCGTTGACATGCGCACCGGAGACATCTGGGGATTTCCCACCACGGTGCAGGGCCCGTACCCGGTTGACAACGCCAAGACCGTACCGCCAAAGTCACATCCCATGTACCTGGGGAAATTCATGTTCAGCGAAGCCACGCGGTAGGCGCTATCGCGGCAACCATCCTGCGCACTTTCGGCGCCTCGCTATTTATAATTTCGCCAGGAGCGAGTTCCTGGTTCGATGAAGGTTGCCAGCTGGATTCTTCTCGCCGCAGTTCTCAGCATCCCCTGGTGGTGCGCCGTCCCGGTGCATGCGGCTGCCGCCGTCAGTTCGGCCAACAGCAAGGCCGCAACCGTTACCGTTACTGGCGACAAGACCTGGGTTGACACAGGCATGGACATCAACGCCGGAGACAAGCTCCACATCACGGCAACCGGCACCGTCAACATGGGAAACAATACCGGCGTGACGCCCAACGGTGTGCAGCGCGGATGGGTGGATACCTTGCGCGCGCTGACGCTACCGAGCGCGGGACGCGGCGCTCTGGTCGGGCGCATCGGAAACAGCGATGCCGCCACGCCCTTCCTGATCGGCGCCGATGGTACCGTGCTGGCGCCTATATCCGGCCGGCTGTATCTGGGTATCAACCAGGACTCGATCCAAACTCCCGACGGCAAGTACGAAGTACACATTGACCGCACCGCGGCCAGCGCGGCGGTCACCAGCGGCGCTGCTGCCGGCAAGAACAACTACGACTTCCAGCCTGTGTTCGCCACGCTCGACAAGAAGCTGCCCTACCGCGTCACCGACAAGGCGGGTGAGGGAGGCAATCCTGGCGACCTAGTCAACTTCGTGCTCATCGGCTCGCAAGAGCAAGTGACCAATGCGTTGAAGGCCGCTGGCTGGCTCCAAGCCGACAAGACCAACACGGACGCGGTCGTCAGCGCGGTGTTGGCCACCCTGCAGAAGAGTCCCTACATGACAGTGCCGATGAGCATTCTGTATCTCTTCGGCCGTCCCCAGGATTTCGGTTACGAACGTACCGAGCCGGTGATGGTGGCGGCGCAGCGCAACCACTTCCGCATCTGGAATGCGCCCTTCAGCACGCCCCAGCAGACCATCTGGGCCGGTGCGGGAACCCACGACATCGGCATCGAGCGCGACCAGCGCTCGGCCAATGCGATCACCCACAAGATCGATCAGGATGTGGACAATGAGCGCGACTTTATCGGCGCGACCTTGCAGCAGGCTGGATGGGTCCAGGCCATGGACTACATGACGCGCGCCAATCCCCTCAAGGAAACCAAGACCGCGACCGGCGGCAGCATCAAGTCCGATGGTCGCGTGCTGGTGATCGTGCTGAGACCCGCATAGAAATAGCGATCAGTTGCCAGTTGTCAGCGGTCCGAATTGCGCAGGTTTTGTACCGCCGACTTTCAATAAACTCTGCGCGCCCCATCCTTTCGCCGGTTTTGCGAAAGGGTGGGCCCTCCCCGCAAACACCAAGGCCGGCTTCCTTGCGGAATGCCGGCCCTGTTGCGGAGGAATGAAAGCAATCTTCAGAGCGTCGCCAGCGCCGTCCCTGGCTCGCGCCAGGTATACGACCCCAGCGTCTTGAGGTAATTTCCGCGGAGAAACGCCGCCGGGTTCTCGATGTTCACCAGGCTCATGCTGCCCCGCATCTGCTTTACCGAGACATACTCGTGTTCTTCCATCCAGCGCTCCATGCCTGCCAGCACCACGCCGATGTGCTCGATGCCGTACTTCAGCAGGGCCGATGTCATCATGGCCACGTGCGCGCCCGCCATCATGGACTTCAGCACGTCGCTGGCGTCATGCACCCCACCGGTGATGGCGATGTAGGTCTCGACCTGGTGATACAGGATGGCGGCCCAGTGGAGCCGGAGGCGCAGCTCATGCGGGCTGCTCAGGACCAGGTTCGGTACCACCTCCAGCTCGTCCAGGTCGAAGTCGGGCTGGTAGAAACGATTAAAGATCACAACGCCGTCGGCGCCGGCTTCGGACAAACGCTTGACGAAGTGGGCGCACGACGTGAAGTACGGCCCCAGCTTTACCGCAACCGGGATATGTACACTCTTGCGAACGGCGCGTACCAGGTCACAATAGCGGTCTTCCAACGCCGCCGCCGTGAGCGATGGATCGCTGGGAATGTCGAAGATGTTCAGCTCCAGGGCGTCGGCGCCCGCCTGCTCCATGAACTCGGAGTAGCGGACCCATCCGCCCGGCGAGGTGCCATTGAGGCTGGCGATGACCGGAATGCTTACGGCGGCTTTGCCCTTGCGCAGCAATTCCAGATAGCGATCGGGGCCGACATGATACGTCTGCATGTCAGGCAGATAGGAGGTGGCTTCGGCGTAGCTGTTGATGCCGTACTCCAGCGCGCTGTCTATGTTTTCGCTCTCCGCCTCGATCTGTTCTTCGAACAGCGAATACATCACGATGGCCGCGGCCCCGGCGTCTTCCAGCCGGTTAAAGTTCTCCAGCTTCTCCGTCAGGGGTGAAGCCGATACCACGACCGGGTTCTTCAGCTTCAGTCCCAGATAATTTGTCGAAAGGTCGATCACAGTCTCATCTCCTCGTGCTTAGGCTTTATCGACGCCCATCGCGGCCATGTGCTGGTACAGCTTCCAGCGCTCGTTGACGTTTTCCTGCGCCTGCTTCAACAGCTTCTTGGCTTCCTCGGGATCGCTGTTGACCAGCATGGTGTAGCGCGCCTCGTTGTAGATGTACTTCTCCAGGGGGATGCTGGGGGCCCGCGAATCCAGCACGAACGGGTTCTTGCCTTCCTTGGCGAGCGCGGGGTTATAGCGGAACAGCGGCCAGTGTCCGGAGTTCACCGCAGCCTTCTGCTGGTCGATGCCGTACACCATGTCGTAGCCGTGCGCAATGCAGTGGCTATAGGCGATGATCAGCGACGGCCCATCGTGCGCCTCCGCTTCCATGAACGCCTTCATGGTCTGGGTGTCGCTGCCGCCCATTGCGACGTGCGCCACGTAAGCCCGGCCATAATTCATCGCCATCATGGCGATGTCTTTCTTTGGAGTGCGCTTGCCGCCGGCGGCAAACTTGGCCACCGCGCCCAGCGGCGTTGCCTTCGACATCTGCCCGCCGGTATTGGAGTACACCTCGGTGTCGAGCAGCAGGATGTTCACATTGGCGTTGGAGGCCAGCACATGATCGAGGCCGCCAAAACCGATGTCGTAGCCCCATCCGTCGCCGCCGATGATCCATACGCTCTTCTTGACCAGCTCGTCGGCAATTGCCAGCAGGTCGCGGCCGGCCGGTGCGTCATTCTTCGCCAGCTTCTCTTTCAACGCCTTCACGCGATCGCGCTGCGCGAAGATGCCTTCCTCGGTGGACTGATCGGCGGAAAGGATCCCAGCCGCAAGCTCTTCGCCGATGGCCGATGCCATGCGCTCGACCAGTTCCTTGGCATACTCATTCTGCTTGTCCACGGCGAGACGCATGCCCATTCCGAATTCGGCGTTGTCTTCAAACAGCGAGTTCGACCACGCCGGGCCGCGCCCTTCGGAGTTGACGCTGTACGGTGTAGTCGGCAGGTTGCCGCCGTAAATCGACGAGCAGCCCGTGGCGTTCGCAATCAGTGCGCGGTCGCCGAACAACTGCGTCATCACCTTGATGTAGGGGGTTTCGCCGCAACCGGAGCAGGCGCCCGAAAATTCGAACAACGGCTCCAACAGTTGCACGTCTTTCACCTGGCCGTGCGCCAGCTTCTCGCGCGACAGCTCGGGGATGGACAGGAAGTAATCCCAGTACTGGTTGTACTTCTCGCGCAGCGGCGGCTGCGGTTCCATGTTGATGGCGCGGTGCTTGGCTTCGCTCTTGCTCTTCGCCGGACATATCGCGACGCACAGTCCGCACCCGGTGCAATCTTCCGGCGCGACTTGCAGCGTGTACTTCAGCTCCGAAAATTCCCGCCACTTGGGAACTGCTGTCTGGAAGCCCTCGGGGGCGTGATTGGTGGCGGCGCCATCGTAAACCTTGGCGCGGATGACCGCGTGCGGGCAAACCATGACGCACTTGCCGCACTGGATGCAAAGCTCCTCGTCCCACACCGGAATTTCCAGTGCGATGTTTCGCTTCTCCCACTTCGTGGTGCCGGTGGGGAAGGTCCCGTCGATGGGCATGGCGCTGACCGGGATCAAGTCGCCGTCGCCGGAAATCATCAGGCTTTCGACGTTGCGCACAAACTCGGGAGCGTTGGCTGGCACCGGCGGGCGCATCTCGAACTTCGATGAAGCGCTCTCCGGCAGTTTCACTTCATGCAGGTTCTCCAGCGAGGCATCCACGGCCGCGAAGTTCTTGCGAACGATGGATTCGCCGCGCTTGCCGTAGGTCTTCTCAATCGAGTGCTTGATGGCGGCAATGGCTTCGTCGCGCGGCAGCACTCCGCTGATGGCGAAGAAGCAGGTCTGCATGACGGTGTTGATGCGGCCGCCCATGCCGGCGGCGCGCGCCACTTCCACTGCGTCAATCACGTAGAAGCGCAACTTCTTTTGCAGGATAGTCTGCTGTGCCGACCGCGGAAGATTGTCCCACACATCGTCGGCACTGAACGGACTGTTGAGCAGGAAGACCGCTCCCGGCTCCGCTGTCTTCAGAACGTCGAGCCGCTCCATGAAGCTGAACTGGTGGCAGGCCACGAAATTCGCCCGCGAGATGAGATACGTCGAGTGGATCGGCTGCTTGCTGAAGCGCAGGTGCGACGTGGTCACCGCTCCCGACTTCTTGGAGTCGTAAACGAAGTAGCCCTGCACGTTCTTTTCGGTTTCTTCGCCGATGATCTTGATGGTGTTCTTGTTGGCGCCCACCGTGCCGTCAGCTCCCAGGCCGAAGAACATGGCGCGTACCGTGTCTGCCGGTTCCGTCGAGAACGTCGCATCGTAGTCGAGGCTGGTGTGGGTGACGTCGTCGACGATGCCGATGGTGAAGTGGTTCTGCAGGGTCGGCTTTTTCAACTCCTCATAAATGCGTGCCACCATTGCCGGCGTGAATTCCTTGGACGACAACCCATATCGCCCGCCGATGACCTTCGGGAACGTAGCCATCGGGGCCTTGCCTGCGGTGAAACCCTCCGTCAGGGCCGTGATCACGTCTTGATACAGTGGCTCGCCAATGCTGCCCGGTTCCTTGGTGCGGTCCAGCACGGCAATGCTCTTCACCGTCGCGGGAAGAGCTTGCAGGAAGTGTTCGACGGAGAAGGGACGCATCAGGCGCACCTTCAACACGCCAACTTTGCTTCCCTTGGCGGTGAGATAGTCCACCGTCTCCTGCACCGCCTCCGCGCCCGAGCCCATGACGATGATGACGTGCTCGGCATCCGGCGCGCCTTCGTACTCGAAGAGCCGGTATTGACGGCCGACGAGCCCGGCAAATTTATCCATTGAGTTCTGCACGATGGTGGGACAGGCCAGGTAGTACGGGTTCACCGATTCGCGGCCCTGAAAATAAACGTCAGGGTTCTGCGCCGAGCCGCGCAGCACCGGATGATCGGGCGAGAGCGCGCGCTCCCGGTGAGCACGCACCAGATCGTCATCAATCATGGCGCGCATGTCGTCCAGGCTGAGCTGTTCGATCTTGGAAACTTCGTGCGAGGTGCGGAAGCCATCGAAGAAATGCAGGAAGGGAATGCGCGACTCCAGCGTCGCGGCGTGCGCAATAAGCGCCAGGTCCATCGCCTCCTGCACCGAGTTGGACGAGAGCAGGGCGAATCCCGTTTGGCGAGTGGCCATGGCATCCGAGTGATCGCCGAAGATGGACAGGGCCTGCGCGGCGATGGAGCGCGCGGCAACGTGAATCACCGTGGGGGTCAGTTCGCCCGCGATCTTGTACATGTTGGGGATCATCAGCAGCAGACCCTGCGATGAGGTGAACGTGGTGCCCAGTGCGCCGGCCTGTAACGCGCCATGCAACGCGCCGGCCGCGCCGCCTTCGCTCTGCATCTCGATAACGTTGGGAACTGTGCCCCAGATGTTCTTTTCGCCGATCGAAGACCACGCGTCCGACGACTCGCCCATGGGCGAGGAAGGCGTAATGGGATAAATGGCGGCGATCTCGCTGACGTGGTAGGCCACGTAAGCCACTGCCTCATTGCCGTCGAGCGTGACCTTGCTTCTCGACCCCTTCCCCTTAACAAGCTCCTTGTCCTCGGACGAAGGTTCCGCGGTGTTGGTTCCACCGCGTGCCTGGGCGGTGTTGGCGTCATTGATGGCCGCGGCAGCAGGATATTCAGTTGTTTTCACGTCGTTTTCATCCCCCAGACCGGCGAATGCGCCCGGTCTGTATGTGCTTAACAATCGCTAGTGTCCAAGATAGCTGGCGGTGGGGAAGCGGGCTGTGATGGGGGCACTAACAAGTCTGTGACCGGTGTCACATACACGTGTTTGCCGCCGTGGATGAAAAGAGGGTGTTTTCCGCCCCTAGTCACACTCCCATGACGCCGCCGTCACAGATACGGGGGTCACGTCTGCCTAGAATGCTAAGTGCCTGGGTCTGCTGCGGCAGATCCTCTGGATTGCAGCGTCGCCATCTTTGGAGGCATCGTGAAAGTTACCAAACTACTCGTAAGGCTGCTTGGATTTCTTGTCGTCCTCGTGCTGGTTGGCAGCGGGTTTGCGCAAAAAGCACCCGAGGGTCCAATCCTGCTGAAGAACGCTCCCATGGGCGCGGTCAAGTTCGACCACCCAGCGCACACTAAAGTCGCGGGCAAATGCGAAATTTGCCATCACGCGTCGAAGCCGCAGAAGCCAGCGAAGTCTCCGCAAGAGGCTTGTACCGATTGCCACACCAACCCCGCCACTCCGCCGGTCACCACCAAGTTGCAGGCGGCCTTCCACAACCCCACCGCCTCCGCCGGACTCTGCATTGATTGCCATAAGACAGAAAACAGTCAGGGCAAGGCAGCGCCGGTGAAATGCGCGGATTGCCACAAAAAGACCAACGCCTAAGTTTCGGGGGATCGCAGGGTAAAGTTCAGCCCGCGAGGGATATGCTTTTCCAGCAGCCTGTTTACGCGTTGCTCTAGCTTCCAAACGGCGAGCCGCCGCGAATCGGCGCCAGCGCAAACGTCAGCGCCAGCAGAAGCACCGCCAGCAGCACCAGCCACCGGCGATTCGTGTCGAGCGGTGGCCACTGCGGAACGTTGGGGTGCCGCAGGCCCGTGAAGCCCAGGATCAAGGCCCACACCATCCATCCCGGCCAATAAAAAATGCCCAGCGGTATGAGCGCGAGAATGCAGGCCCGCGTCACCCACTTGTGGGCCCGCGGCGCCACGGCGTAGATGATATGGCCACCGTCGAGTTGTCCACCGGGCAAAAGGTTCAGCGCGGTAGCGAACATCCCTACCCAGGCCGCAATCCCGACCGGGTGCAGATACAAGCTGCCCAACGAAATCGCGTGCGGCGTGAACGGTACCAAAGCACGATGCACGAGACCGAAGACGAGAGGATAGCCGAGGCTTAGCGCCGAGTCGGCCGCCATGGGTGGCATGGGCTTGGAAAGCGCGAGGCCCCAGAACAGCACGGGAAGCGCCACGAGAAACCCTGCGATCGGTCCGGCAATGCCGATGTCGAACAACGCCTGCCGCGAGCGAATCGGAGACTTGATGCGAATGACCGCGCCAAACGTCCCTATCAACGTGGGCGCCGGAATGAAATAGGGCAGGGTCGCGTAAACCCCATTTCTCTTGGCTACGACGAAATGGCCGAACTCATGCGCCAGCAGAATGCCCATCAGCGTCATCGAGAAGGGAATGCCCAGCACCAGATTCGCCGGGTGCTGGACGAGCCATTTCAAGTGAAACAGCGGCAGCACAACGGAATCGTCGCTAAACGCCGGTAGGTTGTGCAGGAAGTTGTATTGCAGGCGCGCTCCAACCGTCAGCGTTGTAAACAGAGTGACCAGCAGCAACAAGATGTGCAGCCAGTACGGGCGACGCGGACGAGGAGCCACGATATAGACCGGAGGACGGGCGGGAACTTCGAACGTGTAGGAGATCGGAGACGTGGGATCAGACATCGTGTACTTGGATGATAGACGAACGCCGCGGAAAACGAGTAACCGGCGCGCACCTCCGGTCGAAGCGGCAGGAACCCACGCTCCGCTCCGCCGCCTTCAGCCCCGCCGAGAACCTGGCCGGCATGGTTACTCGATCGATTGCAGTTCCTTGCCAGGTTTGAAGCGAACCGCTTTGCCGGGCGGAATGTTCACCTCGGCGCCGGTGCGCGGGTTACGTCCAATGCCGGTCTTGCGTGGCCGCACGGTGAAGACGCCGAAGCCGCGCAACTCGATGCGATCGCCGCGCGCCAGCGCCTTCTTCATGCTCTCAAAGACGGTTTCAACCGCCGTTTCGGCCTTGGTTTTGGTGACACCGGTCTTGGTGACAACTTCGTTGATCAGATCCAGTTTGATCACAAGTGGCTCCGCAATATCCGCTCCGCAGGGAGGAGCAGTCCAGACTCCAGGAACTTATGCGATTCTAAACGACCCACACCGTTTCCGGTAAGTCTTAGGTTGACTTCGAGTTACAAGCTTATGGGCGAATCGTAGTGAACCCCGGCCCCATTGTCAACCAGTAGGCGTATTCGGTAGTGGGTCAGTTTGATTTCCACAGGGTGCACGCGAGGATAACGAGACTCCATGTTATGAGAAGCCAGAAGGCGAACCGTCTAAAAAACGGGAGGCGGGTGCGTGGAAAAAGTTCTTGGTACATAGCAGCGACCTCGTCGCCCCCACGTCTCCACCATACGAATCTATCCGAGTCTCTCTTGCTGAGACGAACTCTCATGACGATCTCGCTGCAAGAACTCAGGATCGCCATGACCACTAAAATTGAGAACGGAATAGCGAACATGCAAATAGCTGGCTGTTTCTCCCCAGCGCTTTCAGGATAGTCCCTTTGTCAATTCGCTCAGCATTCCGTAAGATGACGTTTCCGTTGGCATCTTGGTTTGTATCAGGGCACGACTTCAGTCGTGCCGAACACGGCGTGACAGAGGAACGGGGCTTCAGCCCCTGCTATAGTAGACAGGCCTCAGGGGCCAAAGTCCACAGTATGCTCGCGACCGTTCCGGCGCGACTAAAGTCGTGCCCTGACCCCAAATGTTGCCGCCATTATCAACGCTAGCAATCATGCATGTCTGCCCCCAAGGAGCCCCATGTCCATCAAGAGTGACCGTTGGATCCGCAAAATGGCCACGGAACACGATATGATCAATCCCTTTTCGGAGAAGCAAGTCCGCGAAGGCGTCATCTCCTATGGTCTCTCTTCTTACGGCTACGACCTGCGCGTGGCCGACGAATTCAAGATCTTCACCAACGTCAACAGCACGGTGGTCGATCCCAAAAAGTTCGATGCGCGCTCGCTGGTCAGCTTGGAATCCGAGGTCTGTATCGTGCCGCCGAACTCCTTTGCCCTGGCGCGCTCGGTGGAGTACTTCAAAATTCCGCGCGACGTGCTGAGCATCTGCGTCGGCAAGTCCACCTACGCGCGCTGCGGCATCATCGTCAACGTGACCCCTTTCGAGCCGGAGTGGGAGGGCTTCGTCACGCTGGAGATCTCCAACACTACGCCGCTGCCCGCGCGCATCTACGCCAACGAGGGCCTGTGCCAGATCCTCTTCTTCCAGTCCGACGAACAATGCGAAACCAGCTACAAGGACAAGAAGGGCAAGTATCAAGGCCAGAAGGGTATCGTGCTTCCCAAGCTGTGAGAAGGCAGAGTTAGGGGGATTAGGGGCTAGGGGCTAGGGGTTAGTGGTCAGCATTCAGCCATCAGTAGATTAACGCTGTCATTCTAAGCGAGGACGCGACCTGCCGCGGCGGGCGCCCAGCTCGATTCTCTTCGCCACAACGGCAGCACGAATCTTCTGGGGTGAACAGGTACTACCGACCCTTGCCGCTGCCCTTTTTCGCATACCCGTTCCTCGTACCTACCTTCGTCGGCTGGATTTGGACGTTGCTCAAGACCGCTTGAGAAATCAAGCTGTAATCCAGTTGGCGAGTGACGTTAGAGCATTTCTAATTTAAGTGTATACAATTTGTGCGATACTTATCCTGCGGTTTTAGGGGAGGCTGAGATGCAATCCTATTCGCAGGATTTGCGTGAGC
>PLQW01000107.1 GCA_003160215.1 Acidobacteriaceae bacterium | reverse complement strand
ATCATGAATAATGCGGGTTAGGGTCATGTCGATTCCCGCTCTCTATGCGCCAGCGATTGCTGCATTTGTCATTCGGAAGTGGATTACGCGCGAGGGCTTCGCCGATGCCGGTCTGCGGCTCGACCTGCGGAAGTGGCGATACTATATCGTGGCTTGGCTCTTACCACTGGGGGTGGTGGGATGCATCGTTGTCCTCGCACCGCTCCTCGGAGTGGGTAACGCTGATCTTTCCCTTGCCCGCGGGATTAAGTACTTCTCGCCCGCAGGAGCACCTAGCATTGCGTCGCATCTATGGCTACGTATCGGTACTATGCCTATCGTCGCGATATTTGGGACGCCGTTCTTGTTCGGGGAAGAATTTGGCTGGCGCGGTTATCTACAGCCGCGACTATTTCCCGACCGGCCCCTGCTGAGCGCAATCGTCACAGGGATAATTTGGGCAGCTTGGCACTTGCCAGTGAATCTTCGTGGCTATAGTTTCCCCGATCATACGCTTCTAGGCGCACTGCTTATCTTTCCTATTAGTCTGATATTTCTTTCGATCATCTTCGGGTGGCTGGTCTTAAGAACGGGAAGCATCTGGTCATCCAGTCTTGCTCACTCCGCGACAAACAGCCTTGGCCCCTTCATCCTACTTTTATTTGGCGGCGCACCCAGTCTGATCTTTATCTCATACGCCGGACTCTTAGGCTGGATACCGCTAGGGGCGTTAAGCGCGTGGATCGTGTTCACCGGGCAACTCAAGCCGGCAAATGAAGTAGTGCGCACTCAGCCGTTAGCGAAAGCCACAACGACAGGTGGTGAGATTTCGTAACGTCCGACAGGTCGCATTTGACGGCTTAGACTTATTCACATCAGCCTCACGCACTTGGATACACTCACCCCAAGTGCTAATTGCCAAATGCTATTCCCAATCCGCGTTCATCCGTGAAATCCGCGGTTGCCTTCGCTCTTACTTTCCGTACAAGAACAGCAATGCCTCCGGCAGACGTCGCGACCAGGCCGCTTCGTTGTGCTGTGCGCCTTCGTCAACCACAACCTTGAGGCGCGTAGGCCCAATTCCTTTCTTGCGCAGTACCTTCTCCAACTCCTCCATGCTCTTTACGATTTCGGCACTAGGTTGCTGGTCGGTTGTCTCGTTGGTGCCGATACCGAGATACATCTTGGGTGGAAGCTGCTTTGCCTTCTCGCAATCCTTGATCAGTTGGTCATTGCCGATCCACAGCACAGGACTCTCGATCAGCACGTGACCAAAGATACCGGGATGCTCGAGCACTGTGTAGAGCGAGATGTCGCCACCATACGATGAGCCGCCGAGGCCGGTGTTTGCCGCTCCTCGCGAGACGCGGTACTTCTTCTCGATGAACGGCATGACTTCGGCGATCAGGAACTTCACGTAATCCTTGCCGCGAACTTCTTTCTCGTCACGCGCGCTGGGTTCCTGGCTGCGGCCATTCGGATACGGCAGGTACTCGGAACTGCGTTTCGCTCCGGCATGGTCGATGCCCACAACCAGCATGGGCGGAATTTTGAAGCTGCCAACCAGATGTTCCACGGTCTCATCCATGTGCCACTCGCCGGCGTTACTGGTCGCGTCGTCGAACAGGTTCTGCCCGTCCTGCATATAGAGCACGGGATAACTGCGGTGCGCGTTGTGCGGCGAAAAGTAGTTCGCAGGCACCAGGACACGCAGCATTCGCGTGTTGTGGAAGATCTTGCTCTCGAACGGAATGATCTCCACCCATCCGACGACAGTGTGGTCCTTGTCGAAGGAAGTGATAGTGGATGCTCCTGGAGTTACGTTTGGGATTTTGGCCTTTGATTTCTCTTGGGCCTGCACCGAGCCGGCAATCAGGCAGGACCAGACGACGAAAGGGATAATCCAAAGTTTCGGCATGGGGGCAGATTAGAAAGACTTTGAACAGGTCGACGTTCGGATAGAGCCGGCCTTTAGGCCGGCGTCAAAGCTCTTGGAAGTACTCCGGGGCTTCAGCCCCGGAAACAAACACCAGCAAGCCCTACCTCAGCTTCAAATCCACCAGCTGAATCTCAGGATAGTTACGGTTCCAGTCGGCGGAGATGTGTTCCAACGTTACGCGAACCGTCCTGGTCTGGCCCGGGCCAATCGGCGAGCGGCCCAAGTCCACCAGGTCGGGATATCCGCCCATCTGGTTTTCCACCAGCACGTGCAGCGGCAGGGTCTCGGTCTGCACCACCTGGTCCAATGTGTTCTTAAACACCGCCTTCATGTCGGCGCCGACCAAAGCTTGGTCGCCGGTGTTAGCGACGTCCACATCGAGGTAGGTAACCGTGCCGCCGACATAGTTTTCCGCGGCGCTCAGCTTCGGATTGGAGAGCTGTAGCTTGGCCGCATAAGGATTGGTCTGCGGGCCGGTTGGTCCGTGGTTGCGAGTGAGGGCGACGATAATCCCAATGACCACCAGCACAGCAATCAGTCCCACGATGATGGGCATCCAGTTGCGCTGCTGCGCTGGAGGCTGGGCGGGCGTAAAGAGTTCGGCCATGGCTGTCAAGATTTTACTCCGACCCGGGGACACCGTTGCAGTCCGTGGCTGCGAGATTCCAGCAGCAGACCGCAGCGCCAGCCGCAGTGGCAGGGTCCCGTCTCGCTACTCGCAGGACACGGCGATTATGCTGTCAAGTTTGCAGGCAAAGAGATGCAGGCCGGAACGAAGCGTCCGGCCCGCAGATTGATTTCGGTTGCAGTTGGTTGCGGAGGGCAATTTACAGCTGGGGAGGAAACTGTGAATCAATAAAGAATCCCGAGGACCGTGTTGAGCTGTCCTTCTCGACCAGTGACTTGCATTAAGTTCCTGCTGGACTGTGACGCTGGTACTGGCGTACTCAGGTTATGTCTCAGCTTGAATTTTGGGCTCGTCACCAATCGGAATAACCGCTCAACGCCTCGGGATTCCGACTTGCCCTTGACTGTTCTCGCGTCTTCCTCAGCCAGTAGCTCGCTACCCGCCGTTGTGGTTCTTCTGCGCCTGCGCCCAGAGGCGCAGACGCAGTGAACTCGCTTCAGCCCATAGTCCCTGCCGACTTGGAACAACCACGGAAACTGCCAAAGAACGAGTGTGGTTTTACTCCTGCTGCAGCAGAAGTCAACATTTTTTTTACAACTCTATCTTGCCTGTTTTCAATCGAGTGCAGCCCGTCCACAGAGGCATGCCGAATTTTTGTGCAGCTCTGAAAACCAAGGTTGGCCAGGTGTTGATTGGGCCGCTAATTTCGCGGATTCCGCCAATTCAAGGACCCAGCTCACTGTCGTGGCGACCGCTCGTGGAATTGTGAAAATCTGGCAAGAACCGCGTCCAGCGCCGTATTCACGCAATCTAGATTTTTCACTCGTAGCCATTTGTTACCATCGCCAGCATGCCCTTGCTGGAAGCCCGTCACCTCACCAAGACCTTCAGCTCCGGTCAAACCATGTTCGGAGCGGGGACATCGGGGCAGGTGCGCGCCGTAAATGACGTGTCGCTGGCGATCGAAGCCGGAGAGACGCTGGGGTTGGTCGGCGAGTCCGGCTCCGGCAAGAGCACGCTGGGGCGGATGGTGCTACGACTCATCGAGTCAGATTCGGGTGAGGTGTTCTTCGATGGACACGACGTGCTGCGCGCCGGCGGAGCCCAGTTACGGCGCCTGCGTCGCGACATGCAGATCATCTTCCAGGACCCGGTTGGCTCGCTCGATCCCCGCATGACGGTTGAGCAGATTGTCTGCGAGCCCATGGCAATCCATGGAACCGACAGCCGAGCCGACCGCCGCCGACGCGCAGCGGAGGTGATGCGTGCCGTGGGAATGGATGACTCAGCTCTCCAGCGCTACCCACATGAATTCAGCGGGGGGCAGCGCCAACGCGTCGGCATCGCGCGAGCCCTGGTGTTGCGGCCACGATTCATCGTTGCCGACGAACCCGTCTCCGCGCTGGATGTGAGTGTCGGGTCCCAGATCGTCAATCTTCTGAAGCAACTGCAGCGCGATTTCTCATTGACCTATCTCTTCATCTCGCACTCGATGCCCATCGTGCGCTATCTCGCGAACCGTATCGCAGTCATGCAGCGCGGAGAACTGGTCGAGATTGGCGCCACCGAGCAGATCACAACTGCGCCGCAGCATCCCTACACGCGCAGTCTGCTGGCAGCTACTCCGGAGATCGAATTCAGCTCGCGCTAAAGGCGAACTGCTTCGTCTCATCGGAGGCCTCGGAACGCTCGCGGAACGATGCGCCTTCGAGCCGCAGCAGGAACGCCTTGACCGGAAGTCCGCCCCCGTATCCACCGAGGTAGCAACCGGCCGCCAGCACCCGATGGCAGGGCACGATGATGGCGACAGGATTGTGATGGTTCGCTTGTCCAACGGCGCGAAAGCTCTTGGGACTACCCACGGCCCGCGCGATGTCGGCGTACGAACAGGTTTCGCCGTAGGGGATTTGCAGCAGTTGTTGCCAGCAGCGCTTGTGGAATTCTGTGCCTCGGAGATCGAGCGCGAGCTCGAAGTTGCGGCGCTGGCAGGAGAAGTATTCCTGAAGTTGCTCGCGAACGGCGCGGGTGCGAACTTCAGATTGTTCCCATCGAATTTGCTGGCCACCAATTTTTTGCGGCAACCCCCGATCGAATTCCAACGCCACCAGCGCCTCGTCCGAGACACCGATCAGCAGCGGCCCTACGGGCGATTGCAGGCGCGAGTAATAGAGGGTTTCCAGGGCTCGTCTCCGTTCACAAGGCTACCACCTTCGCAGGTTGCGGACGTACGGTAGGATCGGGGAGCCGCCCGTCATAAGGACAACCCGGCTGAAGCTTGCCAGCCCCAAGCCCAGGTTGTCATCGTGAGTGTCGCATGGGCCGACGGCCCGCCCATAGGAATGAAAATTAACCATGGAGGCACGGAGATAACCGGGAAAACTCGAGAGCAACTAAAACTCCGTGCCCTCCGTGCTGAATGTTCTTCGACGGAGTGTTGCTGCGCCCAGGCCACCCAAAGGGATGAAAGTCAGTGCGAGCGAGTCTTCGTCTGAACCCCCGGCAGCGGAATCGCGCGCTGGTGTGATCTCGCTCAGCAGCTTGGCTACTTCCTTCCTGCCGCTTCCACCGAAGTTGTGGGATCGGCGCCTTCCCACGTCTGGTCCGAGGTAGGTCCGTATACCGAAGGCACCGGTTTGTTCAGCAGGCGAAGATATACCGTGAGTTGCGTGCGGTGATGGGCGCTGTGCAGTACGCGGCGCCAAAACACCCAGATGCGCTGGCGAGTGAGTCCGAAGAAAGGCACGTCTTGCATCCACCAGTCGGCGGTCTGGGTGGCAAAGAACGCGAGTCGAGGCCGCGCCAGTTGCTCCTTGCGCTGAACGTATGCGCTCAGGTCTGTTGTCTTCGGGAGCACATCGGCGGCGGGCGGTTCGGGCGTGCCGACAAATTCGCCGAAGAACCTGCGCTCGGAGAGCAGTTCGTGGTTCAGGATGTCGGCCACGGTTGACGACTTGGGATGCGGCCGAAATGCCATGTCTTCCGGCGAGAAACCGTGCCATACCGAGATGACCTTGTGAGTCTCGCCGGCGTACGTGTCCAGCAGATGCTGGAAGAGTGGGTTACTGGCGCGTGGAACATCCTGCGAAGGAATGGCAACGAAGTCGTAGTGCATGATAGGGCCTCTCTAGGCTGCTGAAAAAGTCTTTTCGAGACACCTCAGGGCTAAAGCCCCTGATTATTATGAACAGTATGAACGCGGGCCTGAAGGCCCGCACTACCCGGACATCGCTTTTTTCAGCAGCCTGTCCAGCCTGTGCGATTAGCGCAAACACGACGAAGGGCGCGCCCGGCGCGCCCTTGGAAGTAAATAGAAGCTGACGTCCTAATTGTCCTTGCACTTCTTCTTCTGCACGTACTGCTGCAGCTTGCCTTGTTTTTCCAGCGAGATCAGATTATCGAGCAAAGGATACTTCGCCGTGGGATCGAAGCGCTGGATAGCACGGTACGCGCGCAAAGTTCCAGCCAGTCCCGCCGCCTGGATGGCTGCCGTGTTCTTTTCCTCCGGATGCTGCAACAGGAATGCTGCCTGAGAATAAACCATCTGCATTCGCAACTGGTTGGAGTACGTGTTGTTCACCTTATCGAGCGACTCCAACTCTTTGCAGCAGGTATTGACCGTGAAGTCAGGGACCTCCACGATCCACTCGGTGAGCCACATTCTTTTTGCGAGGCCATCTTTGGCTAGCGGATACTCTTCCAGACTGCGCACGTACTCGACCGCGCGCGCCCGTTCTTCCGGCGTGGAAGGGCCCCGCATCTTCGCCGCGGAAGGAAGCGATGCCGCGGTGGTGAGGACGATCAGGACTGCCAAAATCTTGCGTACCATAATGCCTTCTCCCCTTGAAGCACTCGGGTGGGCCAGATGGGTGTTGAAATCATACTCCGATTGGGGGTACAGAAAGCAAGCGGGAATTGAATTGGTCAACGAATCCGTCTGCAAGTCGTCCCGTTCAAAGAGCGGCTCGTCCCAATCGTGCTCGGCGATTGACCGCCATAAACCCGTGGAGTGTACTTTTTGGTGGAAGCCCCCGCATTTATGCGGGGGAAGGAGCGCTTCAGCGCTTCGGGAAAAGTTCGGCTTTGATCACGCGCTTTAGCGCGGGGCATCGAGAAATCCCGGGGCTAAGGCCCATTTTCAAAATCGACTCCTTTTTTCGCTGGACTAAAGTCCAGCTCCCCCTGCTAAAGCAGGGGGCTCCCACCAAAAGCCTCCCACAGAGTCTTTCGGCCAGCAAATTCCACCGGCGAATACCAACTTACTTCTCACGCCCGCCCTAACCTGGATTATTCATGACCGCACGTAGTTTTTTGGGGTGTCATCCTGAGCGACGAGCGCAGCGAGGAGTCGAAGGAACCCTTATGGTCGCCAGCCATCTCAAACTTGCTGCTGCGCCACGCGGCCACACTGTGATTTCTCGCAGCTGTAGGGGTCCTTCGACTCCGCGCCCGCCCGACCCGCAAAAGCGGCGGGTCGGAAATTCTTTGCGGGCGCTCCGCTCAGGATGACACCTCACATTCATGAATAATCCAGGCTAATGGCCATGCCGGCATTCGTGACATAATCGCTCAATCGGTTTTTTGCCATGAAACAAGTGGTCCACGCCGCGTGTCCGCACGATTGTCCCGACGCTTGCGCCGTGCTCATCACGGTGGAGGACGGGCGCGCCACCCGGATCCAGGGCGATCCCGAGCATCCCATAACTCGCGGTTTCCTGTGCGCGAAAGTTGCGAAATACCTTGACCGTGTCTATTCGCCCGACCGGGTTCTCTATCCCATGCGGAGGACGGCGCCGAAGGGCATTCACGGCGAGGGTGTCTTCCGGCGCATAACCTGGGAAGAAGCCTACGACGAGATCGTTAGTCGTCTGGGCCGCATCAGGGCGGAATTCGGGCCCGAAGCGATCCTGCCGTATTCCTACGGCGGCAATATCGGGGTGCTTAGTAACGCCTCCATGGATATGCGTTTCTTTCATCGTCTGGGAGCCTCGCAGCTTCACCGCAGCATCTGCTCACAGACGGGTGGCGACGCCATTATCTCGATCTACGGACGCAAGATTGGGACCGAGCCCGAACAATTCCGCCACTCGAAGTACATCATCGCCTGGGCCGCGAACATTCACGGCAACAACGTTCATCTGTGGCCGTTCATCGACGAGGCGCGGCGCAATGGGGCCAGACTGGTAGTGATCGATCCGTATCGCACGCGCACCGCACACCTCGCCGATTGGCACATTCCGATCAATCCCGGTACCGACGTTGCCCTTGCCCTGGGCTTGATGCACGTCATCGTCCGCGACGGCTTGCATGATCGGGATTACATCGCGCGCTACGCCGAAGGCTTCGACGAGTTAGAGAAGCGGCTCCCAGAGTACACACCCAAGCGGGTCGCGCAATGGACGGGCATTTCCCGCGATGACATCGAGCGATTGGCACGCGAGTACGCCACCACGCGCCCGGCGGCGATCCGTCTGAACTACGGCATCCAGCGTTCGCAGAATGGCGGCGCTGCCGTTCGCGCGGTGTGCATGTTGCCCGTGATCACGGGATCGTGGAAGGAAGTCGGCGGCGGTCTGCAACTGTCCACCAGCGGCGGCTTTCAGCTCGACCGGGCCGCGATGGAGCGGCATGACCTAATGCGGAAGAGCCCGCTAGGACTCACGGCGCGCACCGTAAACATGGTGCAACTCGGCAAGGCGTTGACCGAGATCGACAATCCTCCGATCAAAGCCTTGGTGGTTTACAACTCGAACCCAGCCGCCGTTTGCCCCGATCAGAACCTGGTCAGGCGGGGGCTGAAGCGCGAGGACCTGTTTACCGTGGTCCACGAGCAGTTCCTCACCGACACCACCGACTACGCCGATCTGGTTCTGCCGGCCACCACTTTCTTCGAGCACAAAGACCTGGTCCAGGCTTATGGCCACTATTACCTGCAAGTCTCGCAACCGGCGATTGAGCCGCTGGGCGAGTGCAAATCCAACGTGGAGTTCTTTCGCGAACTTGCTCTGCGCATGGGATTCGAGGACGAGTGCTTCCGCGAACCAGTTGACACGATGATTGACGCGGCTTTGGAGTCGGGTGTGCCGCAATTGGAGGGGATTACCCGGCAGCGCCTTGAGAGCGACCCCTACGTACGTTTGAACCTGCACGGAGACGAAAGCGGCGATCCGTGGCTGCCATTCGCAAACGGGTTCGATACGCCAAACCGAAAGGCGCGGCTCTTCGACCCAGCGTTGATCGCGCACGGCATGGACCCGGTTGCCTCGTTTGTTCCGCCAGAGGAGTCGCGTCACCGGCAAGGAACGGAAGGCTTCCCGCTGGAGCTGCTGGCTCGCAAGGCCGACAATTTTCTGAACTCCACGTTCGTCAATCTGCCCAGCCTTCAGAAGATGGAGCGGCAGCATGAACTGGAGATCAGCCGTGCCGATGCGGAGCGCCGAAGCATAGCAGATGGCGACCGGGTTCGCGTCTACAACCAACGCGGCGAGATTTTCCTGCGTGCACGCGTCGATGGAGCAGTGCCGGCCGGCGTAGTCGGCGCTCGATTAGGTTGGGCAAAGTTGTCCGACGCCGGCCTCAACATCAATGTGTTGACCTCGGACAGACTCACCGATCTTGGTGGTGGCGCTACGTTCTATTCGACCCTGGTTGAGGTCGAGCGCGTTCCCGAAACATCCTGCCACAGCAAGGGTTAGGATTGCCATCAGTCGCGGACAAACTGGGCAATCGGTTTCCGAACCAGAGCGCCCGTACCGTATAATTGCGCTTTCGTTAACCCTGTACTGAGGTTTCGTCATTTCTTGCCATCTTCAGGTAAGACCCGTGGTCCTGTTCGCCTGCGGGATACGCTACTCTGCCACGGCGATCGGTCTTTTTTTCGCTTTCATCATTCTCGCAGGCACGTGCGTGGCGCAACAGGGCGTGATCGAGCAAATCGTTATCCAGGGCAATCGCCGGATTCCAGCGGAAACCATCCGGGCCCGAATGTTCACCAAAGCCGGTGACGTTTACGACCAGCAGGCCTTGGAGCGCGACTTTAATTCCCTATGGAACACGGGCTATTTCGACGATCTGCGCATCGAGCGGGAGGCCTCGGCCAAAGGCTGGATCATCCACGTCTACGTCAAGGAAAAGCCGACCATCCGCGAGATCAAGTACGTGGGCTTGAGTTCGGTCTCCCAGAGTGACGTCCTCGACAAATTCAAGGAACGCAAGGTTGGACTTACCCAGGAGAGCCAATACGATCCGACGAAAGTGAAGCGGGCGGAAGTGGTCATCAAGGAATTGCTGGCCGCACACGGCCATCAGTTCGCAACCGTCCGCTCGGAAGTGCGCCCCATTCCTCCCGCTGCCGTCGCCCTGACCTTCGTGGTAAAGGAAGGTCCAAAGGTGAAGGTGGGGAAGATCGCCTTTGAAGGCAACAAGGCCATCAATTCGCGCGAACTCCGCAGCGCGATGAAAAACCTGAAGCCCATCGGTATTCCCCACTCGATCTTCCTGGAAAACCTCTTTCCTCGTACTTACGATTCCACCAAGCTGAACGAGGACGCCGAGCGTGTCCGCTACTACTACCAGACCAAGGGCTACTTCAAGGCGCTGGTTGCCGATCCCAAGACGCAGATCCACGACACCAGCGGCGTCCGTTGGTATTGGCCGTTCAAATCGACCCCCGGCAAAGCCGTCGATATTACTCTGCCGGTGGAAGAAGGCGCACGCTACCGGCTGAAGGAGATCACGTTCAGTGGCAACAAGGCGGTGACTAATATCGCGGGCCTGCGTGCCCTCTTCAAGATCAAAGACGGTGACGTTTTCGACACGGAAGCCGTCCGCAAAGGCTTGGAGAGCCTGCGAAAGGCCTACTCCGCACTTGGCTACATCAATTTCACGCCTGTCCCGAACACCGAAGCGGACGACGAGAAGAAGCTCATCAGCCTGCGCATCGATGTGGACGAAGGCAAGCAATTCTTTGTGCGCCGAATCGAATTCCAGGGAAATACGACCACCCGCGACAAGGTCATTCGCCGCGAACTGGCGCTGGAAGAAGGCCAGGTTTACAACGGCAATTTGTGGGAACTGAGTCTGCTGCGCTTGAACCAGTTACAGTACTTCGAAGCGCTCAAACCCGAGCAGGATTCCGAGATCAAGCAGAACGTACAGGATTCCACGGTTGACATCACGTTGAAGGTCAAGGAAAAAGGCAAGAACAGCATCGGCCTCACCGGCGGCGTCAGCGGCCTGGCGGGAGGGTTCATCGGCCTCAACTACACCACCAACAACCTGTTCGGAAAAGGCGAGAGCTTGTCGCTGGAGTTCCAGATCGGCCAGTACCAGCGCAACGAAACTCTCGCTTTCACCCAGCCCTATCTGTTTGACAAGCCACTGCAATTCGGTTGGTCGGTGTACCACCGCAGCTACAACTATAACCAGGCGGCACTCACTTCCATTCAGCAAAACCAGCAAGTTACCCTGCCGGCGAGTTACCAGGCCCTGCTGCAGAATTTCACCCAGACCAGCACGGGTGCAACGACTTCCTTGAGCTATCCCATCAAGCGCTCGTTCAAACGGGTAGGCATCACGTATTCGCTGGACGATTCCTCGGTTCAGACGTTCAGCCAGGCATCGTCAGATTATTTTGAGACCCTGGCCTTCCGTGGCATCTCCGGCCCGAACGCCTTGAACGGCATCATCACCAGTAAGATTATCCCGAATCTTTCGTATAACAAGATCGACAACCCGCAACGTCCACATTCGGGGCAGAGCTTGTACGTGGCCACCGAATTTGCGGGTCTCGGCGGCAACGTCAGGTACATCAAACCGGTTGCCGAGTATAAGAAATTTATCCCCGTCCACAAGGGCCGCAATACCGTTGGATTCCGGGTTTTGGGCTCGTGGATCTCGGGATACGGAGGCCAGGTGGCCCCGCCCTTCGACCGCTTCTATATGGGCGGCGATACCGACATTCGAGGGTTCGATATTCGAGCCATCTCCCCAGTTGCGTTCTTCCCCACTGCCGTGACCATTCCTCTGCAGAATCCCGACGGAAGCTTCGTTCCCCTGGATCCGACGAATTCGCGGCGCGGGGCTTACAACATCACCATCCCGGTGGAACAGATCATCTTCCCCGGTGGCGACACAAACCTGGTCAATAACCTCGAGTACCGCATTCCCATCGCTGGACCAGTCACGGTTGCCGCCTTTTTGGACACAGGATTCGACTTCATCTCCAATCAATCGCAACTACGGATTGCAGGACCTCAGGTTACTGCCCTGCAAACCACAGTTTTCGGCTGCCCGTATTTAACGTCCAGTTTCACCTGTGCTGGTGGATCCACGCTCCCGTTCTCGGCCGTACTCAAGCCGGTGTCAGGCACCAATTACCAGCCGCGCATGTCAACCGGACTGGAGTTGCAAGTCATCATGCCGGTGGTAAATGCGCCATTCCGCATCTATTACGCCTACAACCCCCTGCGAATCGACGAAACCGTTAGCTCGCCTACGCCCATCACTCGCGGCATGTTTCCCGCGGGGGCCGCCGGCGATTACACCTATGCTCAAGCGATTTCGATCTATCAGCCGGGCTATTTGTTGCGCGAGCCGCGCAAGACGTTTCGCTTCACCGTCGCGACCACGTTCTAGCGGTGGCGTGGGCTCCGTTCCGTGCTGAGCGGGACTGATGGCCGCTGCTGGACAGCCTATCCATCCCTGCCCGGTTTGACGCTGACACGCAGGGTTCCCTATAATCTAGGATATCCGCACCGCCGAATCTTCCGGCCGGGGGGTTGGCGAGGCTGCACTCTAAGCAGCCAGCTTATCTCCGGCTGTCCAGAGCAGAGCGCAGCAGGATCGCGTTCGCCGCTGGTACATCTGAGGAATTCCCGGAGCAGTTCAAGGAGTTACACCAACCTAATGAAGCGCACGCTCGCAGGCACCGCCGTGCTTGCTGTTGTTCTGACGATATCGGCACTGGCCCAAACCGGACCGGCTACGCCGGGTAATGCCGCCACTCCTCCCGCTGCAACCACCGCTGCAACCACGGCCAATTCCGGTGGTGTCAGAGTAGGCATCATCGACATTCAACAGGCCATCGTAGCCACCAATGAAGGAGCGCGCGATTTCGAAGCTCTGCAAAAGAAGTTCGAACCGCGCCGCACGGAGTTGCAAAACCTCAATACCGAAGTGGAGAGCCTGAAGAAGCAGCTCAACACCCAAGGCGACAAAATGAACGAGGAAACCCGCGCCAGCCTCGTGAAGTCCATCGAGACCAAGCAGAAGAGCCTGCAACGCTCGGCGGAAGACGCCCAAAATGAATTTCAGGCGCAGCAGAACGAGATTGCGCAGCGCATTCTGCAGAAGATGGCGCCCGTGATCGACAAGTATGCGAAGTCCAGTGGCTACTCTCTTCTGCTCGATTCCTCGAACCCCTGGCCGCAGGGACCGCTCCTCTGGGCGACGGCCTCGGTGGATTTGACCAAGACCATCGTGGACGCCTACAACGCTCAATCGGGTGTTGCTGCCCCGGCTGCTAAACCGGCGGGAACCGCCGCGACCAAGCCGGCCGGCATGACACCGGCCGCGACCAAACCAGCCGCGACCAAGCCAGCCGCGACAGGCACGAAGCCTCAGTAGTCTCCCTCGCTTCTACCGCAAAGGCCGCTCCGTATCGAGCGGCCTTTGCATGTTGCGTTGGATCCTCGCTTCTTGAGCTGCTGTCAGGCACGGTACCCTGCTCTGGGTTACCTTCTGCGCCCATTCCCGCATCAGCGGCGTCCATCCACAAATTCCTCAGATCTGTGGAAAACTCTGTGGAAGACAAAGCGGCGATAGTCGGATACCGTGTTCTTTCAGCTAGTTACCCACTCTGCCCACGTTCTGATGCACATTCAACCAACAGAAAATCAAGCGGTTAGCACATGTGTAAACATTCCGTGAATGAATTCTGGGGGAGAGGTTCAATTGCCAGCGTGTCAGAGGTTTTGCACAATTTTAGAATCTTGAGAGGGACGGTAATCGAGCGAGAATTACCATATTGGGAAATCAGAGGTTCGCTGTGCCCGCATTACCTTAGTCTTCCCCAACCCTGAGAACCGCCAGAAAAGCCTCTTGCGGAATGTCTACACGGCCTATCCGCTTCATGCGCTTCTTGCCTTCCTTCTGCTTTTCCAGCAGCTTGCGCTTGCGGCTGATATCGCCACCATAACACTTGGCGATCACGTTCTTGCGTAGAGCGGCAACCGTCTCTCGCGCGATCACCTTGGCTCCGATAGCTGCCTGGATCGCCACCTCGAACATCTGCCGCGGAATCAACTCCCTCATCTTGGAAACCAGCGCACGACCGCGATCATAGGCAAAGTCGCGATGCACGATGATGGAAAGAGCATCTACGGGATCGCCCGAAACCAGAATGTCGAGCTTCACCATCGGCGACTCCCAGCTCCCGGTGACGTGATAATCCAGCGAAGCGTAGCCACGGGAAATGGTCTTCAGCCGATCATAGAAGTCGAGCACGATCTCGTTCAGTGGCAACTCGTAATTCAGCATCACGCGCGTGGAGCTTACGTATTCGAAGCCTTTCTGTTTGCCGCGCTTGTCTTCCACCAGCTTCAGAATGCCTCCGACATATTCCTCGTTGGTCAGGATGGTGGCCAGGATCACGGGCTCTTCGATCTTGGCGATTTCGCTGGGATCGGGCCAACGCGCCGGATTATCCACCTCGATCACGCTGCCATCCGTGAGGGTAATCTTGTATCGCACCCCGGGAGCAGTGGTAATCAGGTCGAGATTGTATTCGCGCTCCAGCCTCTCCTGGATGATCTCCATGTGCAGCAGACCGAGGAAACCGCAGCGGAAACCAAAGCCCAGCGCGACCGAGCTTTCCGGCTCGAAGAAGAAGGACGAATCGTTGAGCCGCAGTTTTTCCAAGGCTTCCCGCAGCAATGTGTGTTCGTGCGCATCCACGGTGTACAGCCCGGCGAAAACCATGGGCTTCAATTCCTCGAAACCCGGCAGCGGCTCGATGGCGGGATGATGATCGTCGGTGATGGTGTCGCCGATCTTGCAATCGGCAACCGTCTTGATGGTGGCGGTCAGGAAGCCGACCTCGCCGGCGCTCAACTGATCGATCTCGATCGGCTTGGGCGTCAGGACGCCAAGCGTCTCCACGTCGAAGGTGCGGCCATTCGACATCAGACGGATGCGCTGGCCCTTATACAGCGTGCCCTGGATAACGCGCGCCAGCACCACCACGCCGCGATAGGAGTCGAACCAGGAATCGAAGATGAGTGCCTGCAATTGATTGGCGGCCCGTCCCTTGGGTGGAGGAATGCGTTGCACGACCGCCTCCAGCACTTCGGGCACTCCTACACCTGTCTTGGCACTGATGGCCAGCGCATGCGAGGCATCCAGGCCGACCGCGCTCTCGATCATTTCCTTGGTGCGCTCGATGTCGGCACTCGGCAAATCAATCTTGTTGATGACGGGGATGATCTCCAGCCCGTTGTTGATGGCGATGTAGGCGTTCGCCAGGGTTTGCGCTTCCACGCCCTGCGAGGCATCCACCACCAGCAAAGCACCTTCGCAAGAGGCCAGCGAGCGCGACACTTCATAGCTAAAGTCCACGTGGCCGGGCGTGTCGATCAAATTGAGCTGATAAATATTTCCATCGGCCGCGGGATACATCATGCGCACCGAATGCGCCTTAATGGTAATGCCGCGCTCCCGCTCCAGGTCCATCGCGTCAAGTACCTGCGCCTGCATCTCCCGCGCGGTCAGCGAGCCGGTCAGCTCGAGCAGGCGGTCTGCCAGCGTGCTCTTCCCATGATCGATATGGGCGATGATGGCGAAGTTTCGGATGAGAGATGGATCCATGCGAGGTAGCTGAACGCTACCTTGATTCTAGCAGGGGGAACGCGGGCGTTAACGGTGAGCGGATTCGGGCCGCTGGTGCTGAGGGAGTCGGGCCGAATTGGATAGAACTGCAAGGGCGCGTC
Source organism: Acidobacteriaceae bacterium (assembly GCA_003160215.1). Lineage (GTDB taxonomy): Bacteria > Acidobacteriota > Terriglobia > Terriglobales > Acidobacteriaceae > Bog-257. Next base: position 6,480 of record PLQW01000107.1, on the reverse strand, counting down.
AGCTATGATGTCAACGTTCTTCTGGAATACATCCAGAAGAACACACGAGTCGCTTCCGTGCGGGCTGCAATGGAGGAAACTCGTGAAGCTGTTTAAGAAGCCACGGTCGAGTTTTACTGGTATGACTTCATGGTGCGCGGACAACGCTACCGTGGGTCAACCAACGAAACAAAAGCGGCCACGTCAGCAACGGCTGCTAGTCTGAGACTCGCCCAAGCGGTCGAGAACACTGAACCCGCGTCCGAAGAAGGCTCCTGTGTTGCTGGAGTTTTCCCGGCGCTTCCTGGAATGGCTGGACACTGCCAGACTGGAAGCCAAGACAAAAACCTATTACCGCGATGGCTGGCGGCTCCTGAAGGCAACGACCATCGTAGGCATGCGATTGGATCAGGTCACGAGTGACGTCGTGGAAACATTGCAGTTTTCCAGCTCGTCCTCGGGTGCCAATTGCGCGCTGCGAACCTTGAGAAGGATGCTTCACAAAGGGGAAGAGTGGAAGCTGATTCGCCAAGCTCCCAAAGTCAAACTAATGAAGGAATACGGGCGTTCACTTCGGCTTGATGATGAAGCGGAAAGGAGATTGTTGGCGGGCGCAGCTGCTTGCAACTGGCGGAAACGCAGCCTTCAACTTTTCCGGGACATCATTATCATCTTGGTGCGGGACACGGGAATGCGAAACGAAAGAGAGCTTACCGGACGCGCATTGAGAACCTGGATTGGGACACGCGCGTCATCTTCGTGCCCGACAGCAAGACCGAAGAGGGAAGGCGACGCGTGCCCATGAGCAATCGCGTCTTTAGTGTTCTTAGAGAGCGGTGCGGCGCAAGGCGCGAAGGATGGGTTTTCCCATCGAAGCGCGCCGAGTCTGCCCACCTCACAACAATGGCAAAACGATTCCGCGAAGCCAGGGCCAAGGCTGGGCTTCCTGAAGATCTTGTCCTGTATTGTGGACGGCACGATTTCGGCACTCGGATTCTGAAGAACACCGGAAACCTGGCAGTCGTAATGAGAACGATGGGCCACAAGGATGTGAAAACTGCCATGCAGTATCAGCATCCGGAGTTGGAGATCGTGCGTGCCGCGCTAGATCACGACGCAGCGGCAGAGAACCGGGCGTAGCCAGATGGAGTTACGGCATACTTTACGGCACACCCAAAAACGTCAACCTTGGTAAGTTATTGAATAGGTTGGTGAGCGCGGAAGGAATCGAACCTTCAACCTACTGATTAAGAGTACTTGTGGAATGAGGAATCAACAACTTAGCTCGGCTTGCATGGAGTGAGATTCACCTGTATTTATGCGGGTTTCTCACTCCTTACCCTGCTGGCAATCCAAGCGTGAACAAGCAGCCACTGGGCACAATTTTAGGCACAGTGCGTAAGCGGGACTTTGTAGTACCGCTAGGCGTGTGGCTTCCCCGGTGGGTTGCCAGCGTTCGAAGCGAGGATTGAGCGAAGCCGCACCTTGAGCGACATCTCTGCTGCGATTCGGACATCTACAGCGGATTTGATGATCTGTACAAGCGAGTCTGCACTCCGGCAACACGAAACTAAACTGTTGCTCATCGTCGCCAAGACGAAGGCAGGTTTTGAACTCGGCACTCCATTCCTAGCCCCATTCGCATGGGGTACTGGCGAATTGTCGCCTACACCAACGCCGTGCTCCGGAACCGGGCAGCGGAAGCGCGAGCACAGAATCGGACGGCCCGAGCAACTGGAAATCCGATTCCTGTGCGTGACAAACGAAAGCTCGGTTCCGCAGCAGAACCGGGCCTCGCCTATGTGTCACAACACCAGCGGGAGAACCGCCGATGCCCAGAAGCATACACCCGAAAAAACATGTGTTGAGCGTGTACGCAAGCCCCACCGACCTGCCACAAACGATGTAACGCTCGCAGATACTCACATAAGCCGGATGGTTCGCCTTTCTAGTGACGAGCGGAGGCAACCAGCGCCGATGAGTCGAAGGTGACTGTATAGCGCGAGGGATAACCGACGGCTTGAGCGAACTGCGGAGTCGAGGGCTTCTCCGGCTTCTCCGGCATTTTTGCACGAACCGCCGCCTCCGGCTTCTCCGGCATTTTTGCACGAACCGCCGCTGGCTCGCCCTTTGTGTTCAGCGCTAACTGCGTCAGGTTGACAACTTTGTCACCTGTCGTTACCGCGACAAATATCTGACCTTGGGGAAACTTGGTGTGTTTACCTCCCCACAACAACCACAGTGGGCTGGGAGCGGCAACCGTACCCAGCGTGATCTGAGTGCCCCGACCCCGCCCTTGAATATAGCGTCCCTCGGCGATTGGTATCTCCCGGCCAGTTACGTCGGTCACGGATTGTAGCTCTAGGGCAACCATACCACCCCTTCCCACCCGTCGCGCCCATGTGGTTCCGGCAACGATGCGACCATAGGCGAGGGCGTCTTGTGCGATCACGGTTACGCCATCGATCTTGACGTCTTGCGCTACCGCGAAGCTGATCGAATCCCCTTCGTGGCTGTTTTCGGAGCGTAAATTTTCACAGAGCTTTAGCTTCATTGGAGTTTCGCCGGGCAGGGTTACGACTTGCGCCATTGAGGCGCGGCAGAGCAGAGCAACGGCAGCCAGCACAATTCCCATCAAGACTTTACGCATTGGTTCACCTATTGGGAAAATGGAATTCACATGGGTGATCCTAGAGCTAGAAACTTAGAGTTGTCTTTCAGCCTCTAGAACTTCTTTTCTAAAATCTTGCGGTTCTTCTTAGACGGGCAGTCGCGGAGGGATGCCATTTTGGGACTAAAGCCCGGTTCCCGGTGCCCCGGCATCTGGCTTCAGCAGGAGATAAAACAACGCCATACACCGTCGCCCCACCTCGCCCTTCATGTTCGCAAAGAGAGACGGAGGCAACAGAGCGGAAACATCGGCGATCTCGACTCCCTGAAATACTTCAAAAGGCAAACGGGTCATATCGAAGGGGGGAATCCCCATGGTGTCGAGAGAGACAAAACGGAACTTCACTCTTGTTGTCATACCCGTTCAGACGAGCACCGTTTCATCAGAACCCAATCTGCTAGTTTCTCCACAGACATGGCTCAGAGTTGGCCGGAAAATGCCCGGTGTAGGAGAGACGGCGTAAGTGCATCAAGTTCCTGTTTGCGGACAGCTCCGATGTCTCTTAATCGTTGGGTGGCGGCTCTCATTTTCTTAATTTGGCTCAAGATTGCACGTTGCCTTGCAAGAGGGGGAAGAGGCAGTTCTATGGCTAGGACCTTTCGAGCATTTAGGCTTGGTTGCGCCGACCCCTCACACTGAGAAAAGATGCTCGTGCGGCTTCGTTTGTGAGAATTCAGTATTTGGGAAACATACTCTGGTTCTGAAATTTCTTGGTTCAGAGTGAGTGCCATGATGTGCTTGGTTGTAAAGGCAGTCGGGACGCCCTCTGGCACGGCGCAGAATCTGCCGATTGATGCACCAACGATAGTGCAAAGCAAATTGCCGGGGAAGACTTGATACCGCCGGAACTGGTCAAATTTCTCTGGGGCGACGAACCAACCGCTACGGAGAGACAGGCGGTTCATCTGAACGTCGCGAGTGCTTATCGCCGCGATTCCCTCTGCAACGAATTCCCCATGATGTAGTTGGCTACCGAAGGGTCCGCTTCGGACTGCACCCGGCTTATCATCAACGGCACTCGCCAATGTTGCCCAATCACCCTCTGAGAAGGTCAACTGGCTGATCCAACTGTCCATGATGACGTCACCGCATTGGTCACTTTCATCCGCCAATTGCTGTGCAGACTTCACCTTGAGAGAGAGTTCCCGCACTCGTTCCACGATCCGCCGCTGTTCCTCAATCGGCGGCAGCGGCATGGTGTAGGCAAGTACGTGAGATGGGCGTATGGCAGCATAATTGGTTGAGCCTTGCGCCAGCACTTGATCTCTGAAGGCTGCTGTCTTGATGTAGTAGCCCAGAAAGCGAACATCCAAGACGGAGGAATCTACGGAGAACAGAAAATAGTGGCCGCTCACAATGGCTCCCTCCAAACTCGGAGGAACGATCCCAAAGCCGCCCACCTTGGCGTCGATTTCCGCCACCAGAAACTCACCCTCACGGCAGACCTGTTGAGCCTTGGTCTTGATTTCGATTCCCGGAACTTCATCACGAAGGACTATTCCTTGGGCGTGAAGCTGAACCCGGCACCGTTTGTACTTGCATGAATCGTCAATTTGAATGAACTCTTTTCGGTGGGTCACAACCTTTCCCAACGGAGCAATCGGCCATGCCGTCATATCGCCACCACCAGATCGGCTTTGATCTCGGCAAGAATCTCCAGAATCTTTCGTTCTTTTACGATGATGTCATCGACCAGTTGCGCTGGCGGAAGGTGCTCGAAATCAGCCTTAACATTGGGATTCTTCACGTCCAGATTCACGGAGGACAGGCGTCCTTCCGCATCGTACTTGAGCACCTGATCGACGGGTACCTTCCAAGCCCGGTCATTCTCGCTCCGGTTGTTCCACCAAGCAATGCAATCAGCAAACTCCTCGTACTGAAGCGGCTGAGTCTTGGTGTAGTTCTTCCGCCCTTCAGGCAGCGGCAGTTCGTAGTACCAGATTTCTTCGGTGCGACTACTCCGATCAAAAAACAGGTACTGATCTAATCCGTTGTTGCTGATCCCGTAAGCAAGAGTATATTTGAAACTCATTGCCAAACTCATTGCCGGACAATTCAAAAGACGTTGTGATAGCCGTTTTTGGGGCGTCAGTTGCCCTGGCGGGACTGCTCCTCGTATTTATCGGGTTTGTGTTTTCTCAGGCAGCCAATTTCCCGCCTGAAACCACGGATGATAAGGTGATACGTCGATACGAGATGGCGGGCAAGCTGGGGATAATCCCCTTTGTTCTCTCGCTTAGCGATGCGGCACTCGGGCTCTGGTGGCTGCTTGCTGGAAGCCCCCGTGTATATGCGAGCACGGTTTCAGGATTCTTCTTGCTTCTAGTGCTCACTGCGCTGTATGGTGTCTGGCTAATCGTCTTTTACCTGTAGAGGGAAACGCTCGTGAGCCTCGACACTGAGCAAATGCACCGACTCGTTGCGAAGGGTTTCAACACCCTGTTCTTTGAAAACGAGGAAAAATATCGTGCAATGGTCGAGAAGGCCCGACAGTACGCGGCAACGTGTATTCCGCAGGGCGAGAAACTGCGGGCGCCAGACATTGCTTTTGCAGCGAGAGGCGCAATCCGCATTGATCCGATGTTCGAGGCGCATCTAAACAAAAAGAAGCTGACACAGAAGTTTTGGGTGTCATGGTACGCTGATTACATTGTGGAGCAGGTTTACCCGCAACCTGACTTCGCACAACCCCAAGGCGGGGCCGGGAACGGAGAACAGCATGTCTGATTCACAAGCGAAACAAATTGCGACGAAATATCTGAAAGAGCAAGCGGAGATCATTGCCAAATACGGCAGCGCTCCCAAACTTTCAGGAGAGCGATTCAAGCAGGCCGTGGCTGAAACGCAAAAAAATTTTAAGGTCCTTAGCGAGAAATAAGGTAACAGGGTGGGCCATCATCAGTGGCCCACTTTATCCGAGTAATTCTTCCAACTTCCAGATGTGATCCGTGAGCCCTGCGGCCATTGCAGGCGTCATGCGAATCGCTGTGTTTATGCGGCAAAAGTTATACCACGCAACCCAAAGCGTCACGCACGCCTTGTGATTTGCCAGCTTGCGGCTGTGCGCGTTCGTCCGACGAACGTAGCGGCGCAGATGTGTACGAACGGAGAGGTTCAATCGTTCGACGTGGGATGTACTAATGAAACGCGGCTCGGGCTGTCCGCTTCGGACGCTTGGGATAGTTCCCGTCACCCGGCTCGTGGCACCAAACCAATCGGGGCCGACGAAATCAGAGCCGCTGTACAACTTTATCAATTGTGCGAAGTGGACATGCACGTCGAAGTGCGCGTCAACCGCATCAACGTATGCGCGAAGCCCGTCTGTCGTTAGCTGGTACATGCCCTCCGTCCGCTCGCGCAAATCGCGGATGAACTCCCATGCGCTCTCAGCGTCACGGTTGCCAATGTAATGCGAGATGATGAGCTTGCTTTCGCTGTCGAGTGCCAGCCAGCACCACACGCTTCCCCACTCTTTCGGGGCATCGGAGCGCAAGCGGTTCTCATGGCAGCCGACGAAGCTGTGGAGTTCATCGGCCTGTACCAGATGCGGGCGAATACCGCGCACTCTCGCATCTAGCAACCGCTGGCATTTTTCTCCAGCAGTGACCATCAACGCGAGAATCGTGTGGATGTGAAGGCCAGTCAATCTGGAGATGCTGCGAACACTCGCGCCTTCCATCATCAGTTCCAGAGCGCGGACGGCTGTGTCCAGATCGGTTGTGTGATTTCCTAGCGGCTTCTCGATGGGAGCAACGAAAGTGCTGCGGCAACTGAGGCAGCGATAACGCTGTGCCCGGCTCCGTCCGCAGTTGATTTTGGCATTCTGAAGT
>PLQW01000044.1 GCA_003160215.1 Acidobacteriaceae bacterium | reverse complement strand
GCCCGGGCGATTCCAGAAAGCTTCCCGCCTTGCGATCAGAAGTCAGCAGCGATCGAACTTCCTCAAGCAGTTCCGTATCGCCGCCGCATTGCCGACGCAGGAACTCCTCCTGCTGCCCAGACGGCACTTGCAGCGCCGCTTGCAGCAGTTCGTCCACGCGTTTCCAGCGCTCAGCGTCCATCGGAACTTTCGCGGCTCATTTCGCGGTGCAGCCAGGCTCGGGCGGTGCTCCAGTCACGCGCCACCGTGATCACCGAAACTTTGAGCACTTCGGCTATCTCGTCGACGTTCAGGCCACCGAAGAAGCGCAGCTCCACAACCTGGGCCTTGCGCGGATCAATTTTCGCCAGTGCTTTGAGCGCATCATCGAGGGCGACGATGTCGAGATCTTTCCCCTTGCCCGGCTCCAAAAGCCCAGTGTCGTCTAACGATAGTGTCTCGACGGCCCCTCCGCGTTTCCCGGCGCGGTGGCGGCGGGCATAGTCGACCAGAATCTGCCGCATCTGTTGGGCAGCGATGGCAAAAAAATGGGAGCGGCCCTCCCACTGCGGCGCATTCAGCCCCACCAGGCGGAGATAAGCTTCATTGACCAGAGCGGCGCTCTGCAAAGTGTGGTCGGGACGTTCCTTGCGCAGCTGAAAGTGGGCGAGACGCTGCAGTTCCTTGTAGACGACAGGCAACAAGGCGTCGAGAGCTTTGCGGTCGCCACTCCGCCAGCCCTGTAACAGCTGCGTGATCTCTCCTGCCGATTCGTGCCCCACGAAGCTACCTTTGGGAGGGGAAGCGCTTTGGGAACTAAGAGTAGCCACGGCGGTTTCGGATGTCAACTGGAAATGGTTGAAAAACGGCCACTTAGGCGTGTCCCGTCGCGGCCAGAAAATATTTTGAGCGCCGATGATAGGTTCTGCCAACGACTTTGCGCTGTTACAGACAGAAGGGCAGAACTTGAAGGAGAACGGTATGAAGCTCAAAACTAAGATCCGGGCAGGCAAGATCAGACCAAACCACAACGTCACGGTTCATGGAATCACAGCCTCTTCCTTCTCCACTGGCAGGATCGCGGCGCAAGCCGCCGAGACATCTGACGCCGTGACTCTGGCGGCTTCGACGAGTGCGCGGTAGTTGCAATTCTGCGGGCGGCTGCCCAACCGCGGATGCCGCCTCGTAAGAAACAAGGTTTTGGTCGGACATTATCGCAACACACGGGGACAGAATTTCCATGCGGTTGTTGCGAGGAAAGGAGACTCCTATGAAACTGCAGACTCGAATCAAGGCTGGACGTCCCAACCCGAACCACAACACGATCGTTCGCTAAATCACCTGGGGCATGCAGCGATCCCGCGAAGGACTTCATACCCCGAAAGAATCAAACATCCCAACACAAAGGAGAATCGTATGAAACTCAAAACCAAAATCAAGGCTGGAAGGCTCTCCAGCAACCACAACCCCATCGTTCGTTGATGGGTCTGGCGGTGCATATGTTTCTTTCAGCGCCACTACCAGCATAAGGACCCGCGACCGAAAGTCGCGGGTCACCTCTTGGAGAATCCACATGGCCACCACCGCTTTTGCCCGAACCTTCGCCCGGTTGCTTTCGGACCGCGGCGGCTTGACGCGCTCTTTGCTCGCCGTCGGCCTGCTGGTGCTGGGTGGTTGGTGCTTCTGGGCCGCTCGGGCGCGCGTGACCCTGTACGAAGTTTCGTCCGAAGCCCGGGTCGAGCTGGACGCAGCCGCTTATCCCATTCAGTCTCCGCTGCTCGGTCGCGTGGTCGAGGCCCATCTGCGGGTGGGTCAGGCGGTGCAACGCGGGGATGTGCTGGTTGAGATCGATGCCGCTCCCGAGCAGTTGCAGATGCGTCAGGAGAACGTTCATGCGCAAGGATTGGACTTGGAAGTAATCAGGTTGCGCTCGCAGGTGGCAGCGGAGCAAAGCGCTCGCGCGGAAGAACAAAGGACCGCACAGCTCAGCCTTGAGGAAGCAACCGGCCGCGTACGCGAGGCCGAGGCCGCCGCGAAGTATGCCGACGCGGAATTGGCACGCGAACAAAAGATGAAAGAGGCGGGCCTGGTTCCTCCGCGCGACCTGGAAAGAATCGACGCCGACGCGCGCCGCTTGCGCGCAGCCTTTGAAAATACCGAAACTGCCGCCAGGCGTCTGCCCCAGGAACAGGCTACACGCGACCGGGAGCGCGATGTACGTATCCAGAGACTCTATTCCGAAATCGCGGCGCTGGAAGAACAGCGCAACACGGTGAACGCCGGAGTGCAGGGCTTGAAGTACGAAGTCGAGCGCCGGCAAATCCGCGCGCCCATCGACGGACGCATCGCCGAATGCATGACTCTCCGTCCCGGGTCCGTCGTGGAAGAGGCAGAGAGTCTCGCCTCAATCGTCCCATCCGGCCAGTTGCGTGTGGTGGCGCAATTCCCCGCCGAGGCTGCGCTCGGCCGCATCCAGCCCGGCCAGACGGCCACGTTGCGGCTGGACGGCTATCCCTGGGCCGAGTTCGGCTCGGTCTCTGCCACGGTGGCACGCACGGCCCAGGAGATCCGTGATGGCAAGGTGCGCGTCGAACTGGCAATCAATCCCAGCGCAAGCTTTCGCGGACGCCTCGAACACGGAATGCCGGGAACCATCGAGGTTGCGGTCGAACATGTGACTCCGCTGGCGCTGGTCATGCGCACCACCGGCCAGTGGATGACGAGGCGGCCATGAAACGTTTCCTGGTTCCGGAAGTGATCCAAAGCTCGGTGATGGACTGCGGTCCGGCTTCATTGAAAGCGCTGTTCGGCGGCTTCGGACTTTATCTGTCTTACGGCCGGTTGCGTGAAGCCTGCCAGACCGATGTGGATGGGACCTCGATCGACACGCTGGAAACGATGGCGCAGGCGTTGGGCCTCGACGCCGCACAGGTTGTCATCCCCGCGGATCTGGTGCTGCTCCCGACGTCGGCCTGTTTGCCGGCCATTGTTGTCATGCGCCTCGCCGGAGGCGCGACCCACTTTGTCGTGTTGTGGAGCGTGCATGGTCCGCTGGTCCAAATCATGGATCCGGGAGCGGGCCGCATTTGGATGCACCGCCGGAGATTCTTGGACTCCCTCTACATCCACGAACAGATGGTCACGCGTGAGATGTGGGAAGAATGGTCGCACACCGACGTCTTTACCGCCGGCCTGGACGTAAGGATGCGTGCTCTCGGCATCGAGCCGCATCCGCGGAACGAACGCATCGGAAATCGCGCGGTTTTGGACGCGTCGCTTCGTCTGGCTCGCACTCTCTGCGATGCCGGCAAGCTAACGCCTGGCGCGGAAGCGGAACAATTTCTCAACTTGTGCGCAGAAAATCCTGAGCAGATTCCACCCGAGTTCTGGACCGTGCGCAAGACGACGGACGATGACGAGCAGCGAATGATGCGTGGCGCCGTTCTGGTCGTTGCTGCGGGCAGGCGGGAGGAAGCGTCCACCGAGCCGTTGCCGCAATCCCTCGAAGCGGTGCGCAATGAACCGCCAACCCGGGTTTGGCTTCCCGTGTGGCAGGCGGTTCGGGAGAGTGGATGGCTCTCTTCCGGCCTGATTGTCTTGGCTCTGCTCGCTTCCGCCGCGGGAACAGTGTTCGAGCCTCTGCTGTTTCGCGGATTCTTTGACCTTGCTCGGCACTTGAAGCTGAGCGGTCAACGTATCGGCGCGATTACCGCCATGATTTGTTTTCTCGGTGGATTGCTTGCGTTGGAGTGGCCCGCAGTGACAGGTCTTCTGCGCCTTGGCCGCCATCTAGAGATGCGGCTGCGAACGCAAATCCTGATGAAGATTCCCCGGCTGCATGACCGCCATTTTCAATCTCGCTTGATTTCGGACATGGCGTTCCGCGCGCACACGCTACAACTCCTGCGCCACTTGCCGGAATTCGCCGGGCTCTTTGTGCGCTTGACCGCCAGCCTGATTTTCGCGGCCGCGGGGATCGCATGGTTTTATCCCGGCGCAGCTCTGCCTGCCGTGTTGGCAGTGATTGTTGCCGTCGGAGTTCCCCTTCTGTTTCAGCCCGCCCTGGCAAGCCGGGACTTGCGCTTTCGCGAGTTCAGTGGCGCCCTGAGCCGCTTCTATCTGGATGCACTACTCGGTCTGCGACCGATTCAGGCACACGGCGCCGCTTCGACGCTTCGCACTCTGCATTCTGAGCAGCTTGGCCAGTGGGCGGAAGCCGGATTGCGACTGCAGTCAGTATTCGTGCGCGCCGAGGTGCTCCAGATGGCGGTGACGTATGTGCCCGTCATCGCGCTGGTTTATCGGGAAGCTCTGCGCACTTCCTCTCCCGCGGGATTGCTGTTGCTGGCCTATTGGGCCGTTTCTATTCCCACCCTCGGTCAGGAGTTGGCGTCCATCGCTTGGGACATGCCTGCCCTGCGCAACACGTTGTGGCGCCTTCTGGAGCCTCTCGGCGCGCCCGAAGAGGAGGTCCCGGAAGTCGCGCCTGCGGCGGCGAAGACCTGTGGCGTCGGCGTGGAAATCGAGAAGGTAACGGTAGTCGCAGGCGGTCACGTCATTCTAGAGAATCTCGACCTCAGCATCGCGCCCGGAGAGCACATCGCGGTAGTGGGCTTATCCGGCGCCGGAAAATCTTCGCTGGCCAGTCTGCTGCTCGGATGGCACAAACCGCAGTCGGGCACCGTGACGGTGGACGGCGCGCCACTCGACTCAGAACGCCTGTCACAATTGCGGCGCCACACCGCATGGATCGCTCCTGAGGTTCATCTCTTTCAGGCGAGCCTCTTGGACAATCTCAAGTATGGCAATGGGTCCGACTCGACTGGACGAGTGGGTCTGGCGATTCAAGGGACGGACCTGCTGAGTGTGCTGGAGCGCCTGCCCGATGGCTTGCAGACCGAACTGGGCGAAAGTGGCGCGCTAGTCTCCGGCGGCGAAGGGCAGAATGTTCGGATCGGGCGCGCCATGGCACGTCCCGATGTTCGCCTGGCAATTCTCGATGAGCCCGCGCGCGGTCTGGATCGCGAAGCGCGGCGGAGTTTGCTGGCAAGAGCGCGCCAGCACTTCGCCAAGGCAACGATGATCTTCGTCACCCACGATGTTCCCGACACCCTCGATTTCCAGCGCGTATTGGTGGTTGAGCAGGGACGGATTATCGAGCAAGGCTTGCCTCGCGAGTTGTATGAAAAGACAGATTCCCGCTATCGCGCTTTGTGCGATCAGGAGACCATCACTCACCAGCGCTTATGGTCAGGATCGACTTGGCGGCACTTGAAGATGAGCAGTGGAGTTCTCAGTGAGTCGACGGAGGCCCGCGAATGGACAGCCGCTTAGCCGCGTACATAGCGGTCCTGCCACCGCAGCCCGGACAGGGTTGCGCTGATTCTCTCGATGTCGAACTCTGGCCACAGCTTTCCTTCTGGCGGCAGATGAAAGCGGCAGGATTGGTCTCCCGCGTGGGCGTGCTACTCGGTACGCATGGCCTTGAGATCGCACTCTTGTTTGCGAGTTGGGCTTTCCTGGGATCGGGCGCGCTCAGTGGGCGGTTGGACTATGCCTGGCTAACGGCGTGGACTCTCTGTCTGGCCAGCACCGTGCCGCTGCGCGCCGCCTCGCGCTGGCTGGAGGGCGTCGTCGCAGTCGGTTTCGGTGGCTTGTTGAAACAACGTTTGATGGTAGGTGCGATGACCATGGACGCCGACCTCATGCGGCGGAAGGGTGCTGGAGAACTGTTGAGTGAGGTCCTGGAATCGGAAGCGATCGAGCAATTGGGCGCCAGCGGAGGGCTGCAGATCGCGCTCGCGGCTCTCGAATTACTGCTCGCCCCGTTTGTCATTGCCTTCGGAGCCGCCGCCGGCGCTGAGATCACGTTGCTGATTCTCTGGATTGTCCTGGGGACTCTCTTGATTTCCCAGAATATGCGGCGGCGTTCTTCGTGGACGACAACACGCCTGGAATTGACCCACCAGTTAGTCGAAAAGATGAGCGCCCATCGCACCCGGCTAGCGCAACAGGCGCCCTCGGAATGGCACTGCGATGAGGATCGTGACAATGAGCAGTACGCCGGGATGTCCGAGACTCTCGACCAATCGTCGGCGTGGATCGAAACGGCATTACCCCGTAGCTACGTGATTGCCGCTTTTGCCGTGCTCGCGCCGTCGTTTCTGTCCGGCAAAGCTTCGCTGGCGCAACTCGCCATCAGCTTCGGAGCGATTCTGTTCACCAGCGCCGCCATTGAACGGTTGACCGCCTGGCTTACTCCCGGAACCGCAGCGTGGATTGCCTGGCGGAATGTGAAAATGATGTTTGACGCCGCGGCAGGAGCCGACCGAACCGAACTGCCGACTGAAACATCCTCGGGTTCAGACACCATCCTACAGGCGCACAATGTCATGTTCACTCACCAGGGCCGATACGAGCCGATCCTGAAAGGATGCAGTCTCTCCATCGAGCGCGGCGATTTCGTGTTACTCCAGGGCGACTCCGGCAGCGGCAAGTCCACCTTGGTTTCCCTGCTCGGTGGCTTGCGGCGTCCTTCCGGCGGTCTCCTCCTCGCTGGAGGACTGGACCGGCATACACTCGGCGAAGCAACCTGGCGACATCGCATCGCGGTAGCTCCGCAGTATCACGAGAACCATGTATTCACCGCGCCACTCAGCTTTAATCTTCTTCTGGGACGGCCCTACCCACACTCCGCCCGGGACCTCGAAGAGGCCAAAGAGTTGTGCCACGAACTCGGCCTTGGACCCCTGCTGGAGCGAATGCCGGCTGGGCTCGACCAGATCGTCGGCGAGACGGGCTGGCAGCTTTCGCAAGGGGAACGGGGACGAGTTTTTCTGGCGCGGGCGCTGTTGCAGAATGCAGAAGTCGTGATGCTCGACGAAAGCCTTGGCGCGCTCGATCCTCAAAACCTTAGGCAGTGCCTGGATTGCGTGACTCGACGGGCAAAGACGCTTCTGGTGGTGGCACACCCATGAGTACGGAACGTGCTGTCGAATTGCAAGAGCAGGCTTGGAACTTGCAAGCGGAAGGAAACCTGGACGAAGCGGCAACGGCTGTGCGGAAGGCTCTGCTGCTTCTCGAAGAGTCGGGTGAACAGAATTCTCCCGATGCCGCCAACCTACTCAACGATCTTGCCGAAATCGAAAATGAACGCCAGAACTTTCAGGACGCTTTGGCGCTGGCGGAACGGGCGCACTCCATCGAGGACGAGTTAGGCGACTCCTTCGCCGGCGAAGGCGCCGCTCAGATTCGCGCGAGAACGATGGGACTGATCGGCGAAATATGCCGCCTGCTCGGTGATCTCGTTCGCGCCGAGGCGAGCCTCAAAGAAGCGTTACAGATCGTGGCCTCTGAGTTCGGCGAGGCGTCCGAGCCCGTGGCCGATGCGCGGAATAATCTCGCCGTTCTCTACAAGGCTTGCGGCCGCTTCGATGAGGGGCTTGAATTGTACCAACAGGCACTGAACTCCGTCGTCAAACTGCATGGCGAGGACTGTTTGTCGAGCGCCGTCATCTATCACAACATCGGCGGCATTTTGCATGCCAAAGGCGACTTCGACTCAGCGGAGCAACCTGGGCGAAGGGCCTGGGAGATTTCTCGGCGACTGCTTGGCGAAGACGATCCTCGAACCTTATTCGACGCTGTCGCCTACGCGGCGATTCTAGACGGCCTCCAAAGATATGACGAAAGCGAAGCCATATATAGAAGAGCGTTGGTGATCTTTGAGAAGACCTTCGGGCCCGAGCACTACGAAGTGGCGTCGAACCTGCACAATCTGGCCGCAGTCCTTGGCGCTCGCGGTGATCTTGACCAGGCTGAGAAACTCTACCTGCGAGCTCTGGCGATCAAGGAGAAAGTGGTAGGCGCGGAAAGTCCGGATGCAGCTCTGACGCGGAATAATCTCGGCGCATTGCTCAATCTAAAGGGACGGCCGAGTGAAGCGGCGGCCATGCTACGGAGTGCAGTGGAGATTCTTCAAGACCGGCTTGCAGCCGACCATCCACACCTGGTTTTCGCCCGCGCGAACCTGGAAAGAGCGCTTTTCTCCTTACGGGGGCTCGACGCAGAAAATCCGAAGTGTTGTGTAAGCCAGAACACACGGATAAAGCAACCGAACGATGACAATCTGTCAAAGCGTGAACGGTGACATTAACATGACGGGGTTGGCTTGGGAGCAGTCCGCTTTTGTCTGACATTCCCTGGCCAGATGGACGGTCGTGAGCATGAAGGACGATTGGAAGACCATCTTCCCCCGTTGAGAACGGCAAGGCGTGCAAAATATGCGATTATATCGTATATTTTGCATATGTGGATTCCACGCGCGGTTGAACCCCGCCTGAAACGCTCTGCGAAGACGCGGCCCGTAGTCGTGCTGACCGGAGCCAGACAGACCGGAAAGACCTCCACCTTTCTGCGCCTGTTCCCAAAACATGCGTTCGTGTCCCTCGACCTCCCCAACGAGGCTGAGCAGGCCGAAAAAGAACCGGGCACCTTTCTCCAACGTCACCCGCCGCCCGTCCTCATTGATGAGGTCCAGTATGCGCCGGGCTTGTTCCGGCACCTCAAGGTAGCCGTGGACGCCCACCGTACACGCAACGGACAATTCCTGCTGACTGGTTCGCAGAAGTTCGCCCTGATGAAGAACGTTTCCGAATCGCTCGCAGGCAGGGCCGACATCGTGGAACTGGAAACCCTTTCCTTTGCCGAGATTCTAGCAGCGCTGCCGCGAACCGGGATCGAAGAAGCGATCGTGCGCGGTGGGTTCCCAGAGCTGTATGCAAATCCAGACATTGATCCCGTGGCGTTTTACAATTCCTATCTTGCTACTTATCTCGAACGAGACGTGCGCTCCTTAACCAATGTCGGCAGCCTGCGCGACTTCGAAAGATTTCTGCGTGCCTGCGCGCTCCGTTCTGCAAATCTATTGAACAAAGCAGATCTGGCGCGCGATGTTGGCATTGCCCCTTCGACAGCGAATCATTGGCTGTCGATGCTGGAAGCCTCCGGTCAGATCGTATTGCTTGAGCCGTGGTTCTCGAATCGGACCAAGTCGATCGTCAAGAGCCCCAAGCTCTACCTTGCGGACACGGGTCTACTTTGCGCTTTGCTGAATATTCGGTCCGAGGAAGCTCTTCGGCAATCACCGTCGGTAGGCGCAGTCTGGGAGACGTTTGTCTTCGCCCAGCTTCGGGACCGCGAACGCCACGGAGGGCGCGCAGGCAGCCTCTTCTTCTGGCGCG
>PLQW01000158.1:178-7488 GCA_003160215.1 Acidobacteriaceae bacterium | reverse complement strand
AGTCAGGTTGTCAAAAGCACGATGCCAGAATTGCGGCAGTATGCAGCAGCACCTGCAGGTGCATCACCTCAAACTGCAGAGCTGTTTGTGTATTGGGTAGCGACAAGGAACAGAGCCTAATCACGCTGTGCGCCGAATGCCACCTACGGATGCATTGAAGCGGGCTTATAGCCCTTTCGTGCCATACATAAAGATCTCAACAAATCCAGTATTTCCAGTGATCTGATCAAAAAAAATTCGCTTACTGATAATTTTTGAATTGACGCTTGCTTGCGGAAAGTGCTACTCTTAATCACTCGATAGTGGCATACCCAAGCTGGAGGTGTCTATGAAAGCTCACTGCTCGCGTAGTTTTGTTTGCTTAGTTGCAATGTTGAGCTTGCCCGCATTGGCGTTTGGAGGGTCGAGCGATGCAGCAGTACTCCGTTCCAGCGGTGCAGTGGCTGTGAACGGCAGTGTAGCCCCGACCACAACCGCGCTTTTCAAGGGGGATAAAGTACAGACGGCAGCTGGCGGAGTTGTCACGATCTCTTCCCCAGGATCGACCGTTTTGATTCCATCAAATTCTCAGATGGTCTTTAACGGTGGCGTTCTGGATCTAACCGCGGGCACGGCGAGTATCAGCACTACGAAGGGCATGGCCGCCCAGATGGACAAGTACCTGATTGCGCCTGCCACCAGCGGCGCCGCTAAATTTGAGATTAAGAAAACTGGAAGCTCAGGCTTGATTCACGCTTCGAGTGGAGTCTTGGCTGTGAGCGCCCGAGGAAACACTTTCACGCTGGCGGAAGGTGCGACTGCGACTCTCGACTTGGGAACGGGAACATCCAAGATTGCATCACACAATGCTGCTCCTCCAGGTGTGTATGGTGCTCAGCCGACCACATCATTTTTCAATCTCGAAGGCGCTCTTTCTGACCCTTCTGGCCCAGGTCAAGGCCTGCCGACTTGTGTTCGCTGCATTCCTTCTTCAGTTTCGCCTCATCGTCGTCCGTGCCGTTGCCCGGTACCCTAGGCTCAAGCGAGATTTCTGTCTTGAATTTTCGCTAAATTGACTTTGGTCCTAACACACCACAGCCCAGCTAGAATTAGCTGGGCTGTGGCTTTTCTATTTCGGCTGTTTAGAGTTTGATCGCGACAGCAGGCCGGACTTAACTTTAAACGGCCCCAGACTCACGCCGAGCTCCGGCAACAGGGTCTGCGGGAGATACCACTCGACCGTTGTTGGGGCCTTCTTCGATCCAAAGCATGGTCGATGGTCACCTCCCGCTGCTTATAACAAAAGACTTAGTGGCTTCGTTTCGCAATATCAAGCCTTCGCGGCACAGGCGCCGACCGGTTTTGGCGGCGACACTTAGCTCATGGATTTGATGTTGGTCGCAAGCAATGACACGGGGTATTATATCGTTACACGATATATTGTTTGGCAAAAAACTGCCCTCTCCTGATTTGGTTTCTGGATTTGAGGCCGAGGCGCCAGGCCTTCATGGCGCGCTTGACGAAGGTGCTGGTTGCACTCCCCTGCAGCACCCTAGACGGCAGCAACCCCGAGATCCTGCTGCAGTCCATCTCTCGTTACTACAGGTTCTTGCCTAGCCCACAACAACAGGCATTCCTCGCCGAGGTCAATCTGAAGGCCTAATGAAGAGGAAGATGCTTTCCAAGAGCCCGCGACTCAGGCTCGATTCGGAGAGCTATCGAGACCTGCATCGGCAGATACTCGAGCGCGACGGCTGGCGATGCCAGGTCTGCGGCAGTATGCAGCACCTGCAGGTGCACCACCTCAAATTCCGCAGCAAATCAGGTGACAACGTGGAACAGAACCTGATCACATTGTGCGCTGAATGCCACGAACAGGAGCATCGAAAAGCCGCCCGCTGCAAGGCCCGGACGCAGTGACTTATCTCGTTGCATAGCGCCTGGCAAGCGGGTGCGCGCCTCACGCTCAGGCGGAACCCTCCGGTAGGACTTTTGCGGCCTTGCCCCGGGATTTCGTGAACGATGACGGCATATCAGGCACCCTCCGACAATGCCGCAGCCGACGAGTTAGAGTATTACGGCTGCAATCGTCGTGGGCTGCACCGCCAATTTATCCACCCTGCCTCTGTGCTCGTCGGTCCTCCGCCATGTCTAAGCGACCGCCGGGCGGGTGCGGACTTGCAGTCGGACGCCTTCCTGCCTCTGAAGATATGCAACGATCTCAAATAGGTTACTGGCCGTGGGATTCCCCCTTGGCCCAAACATCTGGTGAAGGGTCTTTACGTGGAGCTTCGTGTGCTCCGCAAGCTCGGGAAAGCCAACTGTGGCGTTGATGTAATCGCGTAATACCTCCTTCCCAAGCGCAACTTCCCCGGCGAGAAGGCTTTCAATGGCATCGCGAAGAAGACCCTTCCGAAACGCGGGATCGCGTCTTGCGCGTGCCTGGACTGTTTCTCTAAAGTCGCGCGTCAAAGCCATTTCATTTCTCCTCATGCTTCTGCAACTTCTTCTTCCGCCTGTAGTCTTCCCAGCGAGCGACGGCGAGTTTGATATCGCTGTGCTGGCGGTGCTTGGTTCCCCCGGCAAGAAGGATGACGATGCGCTCGCCGTCCTTACCGAAGTAAACCCGGTAGCCAGGTCCGAAATCAATCCTGCACTCGAAAACACCAGAACCAACACCCTTCACGTTGGAGAAGTTCCCCAACCCTACTCGGTAAAGGGCAGTTGTCACTTTTCGCGCGGCTTCCGCGTTCAAGCCATCCAACCATTCGCGAAAAGGGCTATGATCGTCGCGATCTTGGTACTCTCGGATCTCGATCATTAATCAATGGTAGCATATATATTACCATTGTCAAGTGCCGAGCCAAAGTGGGCTCTGAGCGCGAGCCTCTCCTATCAGTCTGGCTCGACTTTCTGGCGCAAAAAGTCGGGGGGAAATCGTCGCCGATTCAGGCGGATGCCCTCTTCCGCATTCGCTCGAGCGGCAATGTCTAGCAGGCGCTGGTATGCTTCTGCGTCCTGCAAGATGGTCGTTGCCTTTCCTTTGACGGTGAGCACTACGGGGACGGCGGCAACACGGAGATCCTGTTGCAATCCATCTCTCGCTACTGCAATTTGCTGCCCGGTCCTCTTTACCTCTCGAAGGCGCGCTCTCGCAGCGCGCCTTCTTCTGTCGTAGGAAGGGATTGCTTTTGGTGAGCTCAAGCGGCCGCTCCTGCCATTTCTTGAGCTGTGTCGTATCTTCTGTTCGTCTACCTCACTTCCAGCGGCCGGTCCCAGACGCCCTCACGAGATTTTCTTTCCGCTGTCAGGTTTCATCTCGCGCATCGTCTTCTTGATCTGCTGGCGCGGCGTCGCCTGCTCCTCCTCGTCGGGCACGCCGGGGATGTTCAGCTCGGGGTGCGGCATCTTGTAGGTGATCGCCTTGTCGGCAAACGAAGCGCAGAGCAGCTTCAGCGTCCTGTTGTTGGTGGGGTCCTGCGCGTCCCCGTTCGCCGGATCACCTACTCCACCACGAATGGCCTTGTCGAGCACCTCGATCCCGCCTGCGGCGACGAGCAGCCTCAACGCCGCGTCTTCGGCCATGGGACGCTTCGTTGCAGCAATCGTCATCTGCGTCAGCAGCTCAATGTTGTCCTTGCCGGCGCCACAGCAGCGCAGCATATGCTCGTTCGAATAGCGCTTAGGCTTCAATGAGCGGAGCTTCTTCTTCGATTTTGGGTTCATGTCGTCTACCTCCTGCTAAATGAAGATCTCCTTGGGCCTCGCCCTGAAAGTAGAGATTGGGCCTTCTTACGCCTTTCCTGATATTCCAATAGCCTGTCCAGTTCCCAATCGAGCTGCTTTTGGATCCGACTCTCGTAGCGGAGGATTCTGTCCATCTCTTCCGCTGGGGGAAGTGCAAATGCTGCCAGACGATCAGGGATCATCCTTGCGAGCTCGGTCTGGATTTTGTGGGTATCGGCTTCGAACGCCGACTTTTTTTCCTCGAGGAGTTGGGCGAATTCATCGTCGATTACCGGGATGGACTTTTTCCCAGTCTCCGCAGTATTAACCGGAGTCTGCCGTTGATCTTCTACCAACGGAACCACGCTCGCGTAGGTGTTCGCCGAGAGGGTTCCCGTGTCCTGGATCTCCTCTCTCGCCGCGTTCAAGATCTTGACGCACTGCTCGGCGAAGGTTAAGGACCGGCCTAAGTGCTGGGCGTAGGAATCCTCGGGTGGCAGAAGACATCTGTCCCATAAAGCTGCCATTCGGGCACAACCATGTTCGGCGCGCGGTCCTCTGCGGAGTCTCCACATACTCTCTGCGATCACCCATACCAGCCAACTCTCAAGCGTCCCAACTGGGTGAAGTTCCTCGCATAGGTCGTCTACTAAGCTCTGAAATTCCCTCACTCCTCTGTCGCCGTCGCAGAGTGGAATCACAACCTCTTTAGCAAACAGGCCGTATTTCACCGCATTAAACCTGGCGAAATTTTTACCGCGCTGAGTCCGCGGGCCGGTGGAAGACTTCGAGTTATTGCTGTTCGTCCGCAAGCGCCTTGGCGGTCATTTTCTTCTTGTTTCTCATGATGAATGCTAGAACCCTTTCTGCGGTATGGCGTCAAGCCGTACCTCGGAGTATCTGTCTCGACTGACCGTCTAGATCGCATAGAGGCAAACTGCCCGACTTGGTCGGGCTTAGATACAGTAATTCGGTGGGCTTACCTGTCTCGACGGCCGCGATGCGCTGCTTCCGCCCCTACACCCTGAGCGACAACTCCGAGACGTCGAGCTCGCACAGTTCCTGCGCCCCTGCATCACGCGTACGATCTCCTTCATGCGTTGCCGCTTGACCTCAGCGGCAAGATACTCCCCGTGCAGGTGGCGAACGGACGCCGCAATGGCAAATAGGTCAGCTACGAACTTGGGGACGAGTGGCATAGTCCGCTGCTTTGATTGTGATTGTAAGAAGATCGACGGCGGGAGGCTACAAGCTAGTGAAAAAAATTTGTGGCGCGAAACTACAACTTAGCAAAACGCGATAGAGGCAGGATTGACGCGGATCGGCGCGGATCGGCGCGGATCGGCGCACGACATGTAAATTGAGGGAAACGACTAGCTTAGCTGAGCAAAGAGGTAACTTATCGTCAATCGATGCTGGTATTTGAGTACGGTATGGTGAGAGGCATGGCATCAGAGCGCAAGATCACAGTAGAAGATATCCAGCGACGTGCTCGAAAAGGCGCAACGGGTCTGCTGGCGAATACGCTTCGGTAGTACGTTTTCAGCTCCGGCCCATCGTCGTGACGCGATTTTTTAGCGAAGCCACCGTGGAAGATGCTGCAATCACCCTCCCTCTCCGCCCGTGACAATCCAATCGAGGCTGCGGCCAGAATGAGACTTCAGCTTCAGCAGCAACTCCAGCGTGGGCGCACTCAGCCCCTTCTCGTACTTACTTAGCTGCGTCTGGCCGATCCCCAGCATTTTTCCAAATTCCCGCTGCGTATGGTCAAAACCTCGAATCTCCCGGATTCGCCGTCCGATCGCTTTTAGGTCTGGCGCGAGATTTATATTCTTATAACTTGACATTTGAGTCGTCATAATGATATAAAATCACTTATAAGCTTCGATTGCCGTAACAGAATCATCTCTTTATCACATGCGCGCAGCCGCAGCGCAATTGTCGAAGGAGATTCATCGAAGACCTGCGCATCATTGTAGATATCAACGAGGTGTTATGCCTTCCAAAAATCTCGACCAGAACAACCTCCAGCTAATACGCCACAACACTTCCCTAGTCAAGAAGCTTTACCCGAACATCAACCGAGCACGCATCCAGGCGCTAAAAGAGCTGACCAAACAGTTCAGCTTCTCCTTCGCGAGTGGAGATGTGATCCAGCTTGAGAATGGCTGGTTTGTAACCCACACTGGACTGGTTCGCCTGGCGCGTCGCAAGAGGTGCCGCGGTATCCACGTCGAGGCCGTCGATTCGCTGTGTGATTCCGCAGCCAATCGTTTCGTGCTCAAGGCGACGGTGTATCCATCCAAAGACTCCGCCGGTTTCGTCGGCTACGGCGATGCCGACCCTTCCAACGTATCTCTGCTGGTTCGCGGCGCCGAGATGCGCATCGCAGAAACCCGAGCGGTCAATCGCGCCCTACGCAAGGCGTATGGCATCGGAATCTGCTCGGTTGAGGAGATCGGTTCGAATCCCGGTCCGATGGCAGCGGCTCCCGATACAAAGAAGTTTCCGCCCACGAATACTAATGGGAACGGTAACGGTTCCGGTCACAAAGTCCGCGACCGGCTCTGCCAGATCATCCGGCAGCACAAGCTCGATCCCGAGCTGGTGAAAGCCTACGCCGTCGACTTCTGCGGTACCAAAGCCCTCAAAGACGCCACTCGTGAGCAGGTCGAAAGCTTCGTGCAGCAACTTGCCGAAGCGGCCAAGAAGGACCGCGATGGCCTGCTCTGTCAGCTCAACAGCTACGCACCCCCAAGCCAGGAGGTAGCGGGGTGAAACGTCGTGTTCCCGGACTCTCCGACACCGCACGTGATTCGCTTTCCGAGGTTCCGGACGGCATATTTCTCGTCCGGCTCGATGGTGCGCAACATCGCTGGCAAGCGCAGAAGCGCTTTTATCTGCTCCGGCTTTCCATCCTCGAACCCAAGCCGTTCGCCGGGCGCTCGATCGCCAGCCGTCTCTACTGCACCCCAAAGGCGATGTGGAAGCTGGGCTGGTTCCTGCGGGATTTCCTGTATGACCCCGAACTGCTGAGCCAGGACGAGGTCGACGAACGCGCTCTGCGCGGCCTGGTAGGGGTCGTGAAGATCAGCCACACCGTGATCAATGGTATCTCGCTGGTGAACTTCGACGGCTTCGCCCCNNATCTCCCAGTACCTGACCTGCCCTCGCCGCTACCGGCATCGCTATCTGGACGGCTGGCAGGAAAAAGACACCCGCGCCGCCATGCTTTTCGGCCGCTGCTTCGAGCAGGCTGTGGCGGCTTTATTCCGTCACGAAGACCCGGCGGCGACCTTGTTTGAGCAGTGGGCGCCGTGTAAGAACCTGGAGCTGACCTACCCAGGAAATGACACATGGGACCACATGCTCCAGCGAGGCACCCTGTTGCTCGAGCGCTTCACCCAGGACGGCCGCGTCCAGATTCACCAGCCACACAGCCATCAACAGATCCGCTTCACGCGCACGTTAAGTTCTGGCAACAGCTTTGTCGCCTTTGTCGATGCGGTCGGCGAATTGGACGGCACACCCTGTGTGCTGGAGTGGAAGACCTCTTCCGCCCGCTATCCCGAGGAGCCTGTCGGCATTGCAGCCCTGGATCCGCA
>PLQW01000158.1:0-167 GCA_003160215.1 Acidobacteriaceae bacterium | reverse complement strand
GAGTTCGAGACCCTGGTCGACGACACGGTCCGTCGGATTGAGTCGGGACTTTTCCTGCCCCACAGCGGCATCCGTTTCCCCCAGAACCCGTGTACGACCTGCCCCTTCCTCGGTCTCTGTCTTGACCAGCGCGATCTGGTGGAGACTGGGCTTATCCGCAAGCCGGG
>PLQW01000132.1 GCA_003160215.1 Acidobacteriaceae bacterium | reverse complement strand
TTCAGAATGCCAAAATCAGCTGTCATCGAATGCGAGAAAACTTTGACCGTGTACGGGTTGATTGCCTACGGCGATCTGTTTGGCTCGCCTGACCGAACATTGAAGTTCTGCAAACGGCTTGAGATCGAACCCACGAGCGAGGGAGAGTTCTACTGGTTTGAAGAGTGCGAAAATCAAAAGTACACCCTTTAACCAACGTGCGGCGGAGCGACTTTTCCACAGCCCAAGTTTTCTTGATTTGAGATTAGGGCAGTACCCGCCAACGAACAGATTCGAGAAATGCCCGGCGGCAAGGTAACGTGTACAGCTGCGATGACCACAACCCGCCACAATCGTGCTAACGAGCGATTCTAGAGGCATCGTGCCACTCCGGCTACTGTCAAAATGGACATTGCGCACAGAAAGCGTCTGATCCTTGGGAATTTCGTTCGAGTGATGGGCAACAGGAAGGAACTCAATTACTAATGGGATGGTCCGCCTGGAACGAAAGCTGGGTTTACAAACGGCCGGATGGGGACAATTGGCGAAATCAGGAATTTCGCTGGTTGAGAATCTGCTGGTAAAGTCGCCATGTCTCAACATTGACCCAACGGAGGTTCGTTAGACCACCACGGCGTGTTGACGCTGGCAGCGGCCTCAACCATAACTCGTCAACCCGTGTGCTTCCTCTGACGTTTACAGTCGGTACTCAATGGGGCACGGGCGAAGCTGCGTCATTGTGCGATATCCAGCGGGTAAAGATCTCCATTCAAACAAGGAACTATTCTCCACGCCGTATTTCTTGCAGTCTGCCAAATCATTAGGGCTGGGATTCGACGGGCCGCTTTAGTTGGCTGCTGTTCTCGCGTGGTCCGATTTCGTGGACGATAAAGCGAACTGCGGTTCTCTCTCGGCTAAGTGACGGCGCATGATCGCAGCCAACCGTTCCGTATTGGCCATAACCGAATAGTTCCGCGTGATGCACTCTCGCGCGCGAAGGCCAAGGCTACGCCTCAACTCGGACGATTGCATGAGTCGCAAGATACACGAAGCCAAATCATCAACGTCCGTTGCCGTAAATAGAAGGCCGTTCAAGCCATCGTGAATCAATTCGGGAATCCCCGTGATTCGTGGAGCCACACACGGAATCTCCATGGACATAGCCTCCATTAGGACCATAGGGATCCCTTCATACAGGCTTGCCAATACAAACGCGTCGCTACTCCGGTACAGCGCAAGGAGCCTCTCCTGATCGGCGTTGCCCTCCAGAATGACTGAAGATTCCAACCCTCCGACTGCAATCTCGCGCTCTAGCGCATAACGATCGGGTCCATCACCCACCAGATGCAGCACGAAATCCGCGCCGCCCTTCTTCAGAATGTCTGCCGCTGTTAGCAGCAGCCGCTGTCCTTTTTCGGGCGACAGTCGCCCAACACAAATCATACGAAATGGCACAGGATCGAAGCGGAACCGAGTGGGCAGAAACATCTGAGGGTCGATTCCCAACGGAGCATATTCCAGCTTAAGCCACTCGCTCGGCGGACAACTAAGCATCAAGAGGCTACAGAGATGTCGGCTGACACTCCTGATGAACACGCTGGCCCCGACTTTAACCGCAAGCCCCGTTCCGATCGGATCGAAGACATCGCCAAATCCATAGACTCCGAGAGACATTGTGATTGGCGCAAGCTTCGTCGCAATTACACCGACGGTTCCACAAAAGGACACATGTACATGAGAGATTTCAGACCGTTTCATCCAATCGACTAGTAGCACGGCCTCTACGAAGTAGAAAAGATGATAAAGCAGACCGCGCAAGGTACGCGGTGCCATATGAAAAGCACCACGCAAGCCGCGAAGAAGACCCGCCGGGGTGTAGAGTGCTGACTTTACCAAGATCAAGGCAGCCTTCCACGTAGGAGTTGCCTTAATGTAGAACGTGCTTCTGCGTGCCTGCCGTTCTGCCGCGGTTAACGATTCATCGGGCCTGTCAGGCAGGTTGATCGACGCAACTTCAGCTTCAATTCCGCTGCTCCGCAGAACCCGGATCTCCTCCAGCAGATAACCATGGTTGATAGTGGGATATCGGCCAATCAGATATCCAATTTTCATGTTTGCAACTCTCTTTGGCTGGAGCGCACCATATGACCGATGCCTTGCTCCAGAGAAATCTGCGGAGCCCAATGCAGTTCTTCCCGCGCCTTGGTAATGTCAGCGACAACATCCATTACTTCGTGGTTTCTTTCCTCATTCCGCGAAACCAGCGGCTTTGTGGTATGCCCTGAGGCAATCCGCACCATCCGAGCGATTTCTTCTACACTAGCGGAGGTCCCGAAGCCGGCGTTAAAGACGCCATGCCGGCCAGTTTCCAGTATCCGCACGAGCATCTGAACAAAATCCTCGACGTGCAGATAGTCGCGTCTTGGACGCAAGTCTGCTACTTGCACTTCGACTACGGCAGGATCGAGAAATTGGCGGATCAGGGTAGGTATCAGGAACCGCGAGTCTTGTCCCGATCCGTACAGGTTAAAAGGACGAACAATGGACAAAGGCAGACCCGAATGGCATCTATAAAACTGCGCCAGTTCTTCCGCCATGATTTTTGACTGGCCGTAGGGGTTTAATGCTTTTACAACGTGGTCCTCTCGAATCGGCAACCGCTCAGGAATACCATAGACATAGGAACTTACGATAGTTATAGATGCCCTTTGCCGCTTGCAAAACTCTAAAATGTTCAGCGTCCCGATCACATTCAATTCATAAAAGGGCTTGGGGGTCGTCCAACTCTCCGGGACAAAGGTTCGCCCCGCGAGATGGAAAACGTGCTCAACCCCGGGAAAATCGAGAGCCATAGAAGCCAGATCCCCGTCTTTACGGGAAAGGCCGCGAACCGTGTAGCCTTTTTGCTCTAAAATAGGGACAAGGTGCCGTCCCACAAATCCAGTTGCACCGGTGATTAAGATTTCATGAGGCATCTGGAATGAACTGCGACTTTCTCTTGGCGAACTCGTCAATGGCGGTCATATAATCGTCAGGACGTCCGATGTCGAGCCAATAACCGCCATAAGGCTTCACGCTAACACGCTCGCCCCGTGACAGAAGATCGGTCATCAAGTTGTCGAAACCATATGCGCGGTTCTCTGGGATGTGATCCAACACAGACTTGCTTACAACGTAGATTCCCATGCTGACTAGGTAATTCAAGGTCGGCTTCTCCTCGAAACCAATGAGCTGCCCGTGCCCATTGCATCGAAGTACACCATAATCCACGAGTTGCTTGCGCTGAGCCGCGGAAATCGTGAACAAGTGATGGCCGTCAACGTGCTCACAGAAGAGCCTGGCGAAGTCAAGGTCTGTTAAGACATCGCCGTTCATCAGCAAGAAATTGTCCGGCAGATCCGAAACTAGCTTCAGGGGTGCAATGGTGCTCAGAGGTGCGGATTCCATCGAATAATCGACGCGAATGTTCCACTTGCTGCCGTCTTGAAAGAACGCGCGTATCAGTTCAGCCTGATGATTCACCGCAAGGGTCACATGTTCGAAGTCATAGTGCGCTAATTGCCGAATGATTACTTCCAAAATCGGGTACTCGCCAATGGGCATGAGTGGCTTGGGTAATACCACCGTATAGGGACGAAGCCGGGTTCCCATCCCGCCTGCCAGCACGACAGCTCTTCTAGACATTGTATAGTTGCCCTTTGTAACGCTTCAGGTTCGAGTCCTGAGAAAACCATCGCACCGTCTCGGTGAGACCGTCGCGCAAGGAAGTTTCCGGTCGAAATCCCGTGGCGCAGAGCAATTTCTCGTTGGCGCACCGAAGTCTCAAGACCTCGCTCTTTTCCGGACGCAAACGGACCTCATCTACCCGGACCCGTATCTGCTTACCCATGATTTCGCCGATCAGTCGAGCAAGGTCTCCGATACTGATTTCTTCGTTGGATCCGATATTGAACACTTCTCCGGTGCCCCCATTCAGAGCGGCGATCGAAAGAAATCCACGGCAAGTGTCGTGCACGAAGGTGAAGTCCCTGGTGGTGTTGGTGTCACCCAACGATATCTCCTCAAGCCCCGAAGCCAACTGGAGTACGACGGTGGGAATAACCGCCCGGGCCGATTGGCGCGGCCCGTATGTGTTGAAGGGCCGGGCAATCACGACAGGGAGCTGAAATGCGTGATAAAAGCTTAATGCGATCGCGTCGGCCCCGATTTTCGTAGCGCTGTAAGGCGATTGTGGTGTCAGAGGATGATCTTCGTCGATCGGCACATACCTTGCCGTCCCGTACACCTCGCTGGTGGAGGTTTGGATAAACTTTTGCACACCGCTTTCCCGCGCCGCCTGACAAAGGTTCAAGGTCCCCTTGATATTCGTATCGACGTAGCTGTCGGGAGCTCGGTAGGAATATGGTATTGCGATCAACGCTGCCAAATGAAAGACAATATCCACATCCTTCACTAGTTCCTGACAGAAGTGGGGATCCCGAATGTCCCCTGTAATTACCGTAATTTCGTCAAGTCGCGGGGCAACCTCGAGCCATCCCCAATCGTTGAAGGAGTTATACAAACTCAGAGCCCGGACTTGTGCTCCAAGATCAAGCAGGTGTTCGACCAAATGTGAACCAATGAATCCATCTGCTCCGGTGACGAGCACACGTTTGTTCTCGAGGTTCGGGGAACGAGTTTGCATCTTCGGACCACCAGCAACACTATCGTACATCTCAGTAACCGCGATGCCAACTCAACGCATTCGCGGGAACGGGCTGGCTCTCGCCAGCAAGCCAGTAACTGCAGTGGCGGGTACGCACTCACCCAGCGAGATGCGGGTTTAACAACCGGGTTCTGCTGCGCACCGTTCACGCGAGAATATCCGACGATGCGTGGCGGCTATGCGAGTATCAAATCCGCTTGACCAAACGGCAGCGTACAAACGCCGTCGTGAATTCACATGTCCATCGGTTATGCAAAGGTCTCAATTTTCTGATCGGTACCAGCTCCAGAGACGCAAGTTTGAACGGGCTGTCCTGTATCAGGTTCTTGAATCTTCTGATTGTCATTTGATTTAAGCCGCCCGCTACCTCGCTGAATCGAGTAGCGCCATCAGTCTTAAAGTCCGATCGCCAACGAATTAGAGCCTTTTCGCTAAACAGTAGGTGTGCCCATGGAAAAACTGAGAACAAATGTCCCCCGCGAGGGTGATACCATGTCGGCCCGAAGCTAGCGATCACTTCGCCTCTTGGGTATAAGAGCGTGTCGATAGTATGCAACACCGCAAGCGGATCTCCGAAATGCTCAAAAGCGTCGATGGAAACGACAACATGCGCAAGCTCATTGGTCGATGTTGCAAAGTGGCAGATTTTACTGAGTCCCGCAGCGTGCGCCCTTTGCCTTGCTAATTGCAAAAGGTCCTCGCGGATGTCGATGCCAATTACGCGGTTCGCTCCCAGGCGAGCTAGCCCCACTACTTCAGACCCGCCCCCGCAGCCGAAGTCAATAACGGTCTTTCCTGGAATTGTGCCGAGGAACTCATGACCGAGCATAATCTCGAGTTTCGACTTGCCTTCGTAGAATTCTCCGGTACAGATATTCGGCTCCCCTGGCGAGATCGTCCTCAAAAGCCGATATTGAATTCCAGGCAGCATTCCACAATCTCCTTCCGATCCTAAGTTAACTAACCGCTGCCAGGCTGGGGGTTTGAGCGTGGCACGGCTTACGCAAACTGACAATCAGATTCGAGTTGAACTGCCCATGTTGAACAACGGCGAGAGTCTTCAAAAGGAGGCACTCGGCCCATCCGAGAGGGCCCAATCCACCAAAGGACCCATCGCCTCCCTCAACCCGTAATGTCTCCACCTCGAACCCGACAGCTTTGGCCAAGTGCGCAACTCTTTGCGGTGTATTCAGAGCGTAATACGTCTTGAATATGTCCTCGTCGCGTCGCCCTTCGAGGATCCATACGAGCTTGCGCTTGAGGAATTCGGGAGTGACGCGGGCAATGCACACCAGGTAATAAAGAGAGTTCGGTGTATGGAAGATAAAACGCCCGGATGGACGTAACACTCGGTAGATATCCGCTAAGAATGTGGAGGGATCTTGAATATGCTCAACCACCATGTTCGCTGTGACCAAATCGAAACTGTCTGCCGCAAATGGGAGGGCGCCGCAGAGGCCGATGACTCGGGCCTTTAGGAGAGGGTGCTGCAGAATCGCTTGATCCACGTCGATACCAACTAAGAATGGAACCTTGCCGAAGCAGGCCCTTTGTTCCTCTAGGGACATTTTGTCTGGAGGGACTACTTGCCGGCCACATCCCACATCCAGCCACCTGGAGACACCGTCAAGACGCTCGACCAGAAAGCGCGCGTAATGAGCCTGGGGGTGAGTTACATCCAACCTCAGAGTTCTTGCAATTGCCAATTTCCCTTTTCGCCAAAAATTCATCGCGGTGTTCTCAACTGTGTGCCGGAATTCGAAAGAGAATAGGCTCCCGCATATCGTCGGATGCCTCTTCGGGAAGCCCGAAACGTTGCGGGCTTCCGTGTCGGACACCTACATTGCAGACCAGCTGCGCCGGAGGCGCCGCTCGGTGTCTGATCCGCGCTTCCAAGAGAATTATGATAAACTACGCCGACAAGTGCATGTTGGTAAGATTTTTCATTTAGCTCTGCCCCTCAGGGCAGAGCCGCAATCCTTTTCCGGAGCCAACCAGGTGAGCCCAGTCCGGCAGCAGCGAATCAGTCCTCTCCTGAACGTAGCCTTCCCGATACTCTTAGCCTTTCTCGTTGTCGTCTTCACTGGCACCCTCGAACTTGTGGGTTTCCTTCGGGCGACACACCTTCTTCTGGTAGTCGGGGCCTTGGGACTAATCGCCATTTTCGTTACAGGCCGGTTTATGCAAGTGGTACTGAGTCCGATCGGCAAGCTTCTAACGCTCTTTACGGTTTGGTTCATACTCTGCATTCCGATGGCCATTTGGCGAGGCGGCAGCTTCGGGGTTTTTGTGGATACATGGTCCAGGTCATTTCTGGCCTACATCCTCACAGCGGGCCTGATCTCGACTGTTGCCCAGAGTAGAAAAGTATTTCACACAATTGCCTATTCTGTCGGTTTCCTTGCTTCTCTCGCGTTGGTGGTGCACTATTATGACGGAAGTGGGCGTTTGTGCTTACCTGGAGGCCGCTACGGAAACGCGAACGACTTTGGTTTCGCGTTGCTTGTTGGACTGCCATTTCTGGCATTTACGTTCTTGCAAGGACGTGGCGTGAGGAAGGCAGCGGCTGTCGTCCTCACCGGTCCCGTGCTGATCGCCTTGGCAAAGACCGGGTCTCGGGGCTGTATGTTGGGGGCTGGCATGCTGGTCCTCTATGTCTTCTTTCGAGCATCAAAGGCCGTTCGCGCGAAGCTGGCGATTGCTGTGCCCATTTTGTTCGTTTTGTTCCTGTTGGTTGTGCCTTCTAGGCTGCGCGACCGTTATATCACGCTGTTTTCGAGCCGGAATGACCATACGAATCAGACTTCGGACAACACGGTGGAAGCGGCTGGCTCGGCCGAAGCTCGACTTGTCACACTCGAGGACAGCATCTGGCTGACAATACTACATCCGCTTTCCGGAGTTGGCCCAGGTAACTTTCCAGTCGCGCAAAACGGTCTCGCGATAGCTCGTGGAGAACGTAAGGGACAATGGCGCGTCACTCATAATACCTACACCGAGGTGTCCAGCGAGATGGGTATCCCCGGCCTGCTGATCTATTTGGTATTTCTTTTCCGGTGCTGGAAGGTGCTGACAGCAGTGATTCGGAGAAAGACGATCTCAGCAGAGTTGCGAGTGATGGCGGGGACCCTTCGAGCTGCTTTTGTCGTTGTGGCGACGGTGGCGGCTTTTGACAGCCTTACCTACAACACCAACATACCGATTCTGGCGGGATTGGTCACCGCGTTGGGCTTCATCGCAGAAACCCAGCGTTCTCGCACAAACGTGACCAGCTCTGGCGAGTCTGCTCTCTCCATGTTGCCAGAACCCGCCTTCGAACCCGCCTGGAGTGGTCGTCCCTAGTCATATGTGTGGAATCGCGGGAATCATCGTCACGGACAGAAGCTCTGCGGAAGAGCAATGGGTCCGCAGAATGACGAACCGTATTGCGCACCGCGGGCCGGATGCGGACGGCTTTTATGTCAGCGGGGAGGCTGCCTTGGGTCATCGGCGCCTAAGTATTATCGATCTCGCAACTGGCGGACAGCCGATGACGAATGAGGATGGGACCCTCTGGATCACCTATAACGGCGAGGTATTCAATCACGCGGACCTCCGGCTACAACTGGAACGCGCTGGCCATCGGTATAAGAGCCGTTCCGACACGGAGACCGTGTTGCATGCCTACGAGCAGTACGGAGACCAATGCGTTTGCCGGTTTCGCGGCATGTTTGCCTTTGCAATCTGGGATCAGTCCGGCAAACGACTCTTCTGCGCTCGCGATCGCCTGGGCATCAAGCCGTTTTACTATTTCTGGAATGGTCGTCTGTTTGCCTTCGCCTCAGAGATCAAGGCCTTACTAGAGCACCCCGATATCTCCGCACAGGCCAACGAAAAGTTGCTCCCCGAGTATCTCGCATTCGGGTACAACAGCGGTGAGGAGACGCTGTTTGCCGGCGTCCGGAAGCTCATGCCAGGGCACACCCTCACTCTCGACTGCGGAAGCAAGCCGTCACTGGAAATCAGACCGTATTGGGATTCTCCGTGCCCGACTCAGTTCGAGAGCCGTACGGACAAAGAGTGGATTGCCGAGTGTAGAGAGCGGCTAGAAGACGCTGTGCGCACGCGGCTCATGAGCGACGTGCCGCTTGGCATGTTCCTGAGTGGCGGGGTCGATTCGAGCGCCATCGCCGCTCTCATGAAGCGCCTGACCACAGGGCGTGTAAAGACGTTCGCTGTGGGCTATAGCGAGGCCGATTTTAGTGAGCTGTCTTATGCGCGCGCGGTAGCCGAGCGGATTGGGACTGAACATCATGAAGTCCTCGTCACGATGGACGACTTCTTCAACGCTCTACCCAAATTGGTTTGGCACGAAGACGAACCGATTAGCTGGCCTTCGAGCGTCTCGCTGTTTTTCGTAGCGCGTTTGGCCGCGGAACAGGTGAAGGTCGTCCTCACTGGAGAGGGCAGTGACGAACTGTTCGGCGGGTATGCGCGATACCGCTTTTACCAGCTCAATCAACAATGGATGAATGCCTATCGCGGCGTCCCCAAGGGTATCCGCACCGGCATTCGGAACATTCTTTCGACCCAGCCAGGGTTGTCCGCTTCTCTCAGGCGCAAGCTCGGGCACACCGTGCTTGGAAGGGCCGCAAACATCGAGTCGCTGTACCTGGATAATTTCTACTGTGCGTTCGGTGCAGACGAGCAGAAGCAGCTTTTGACGGTACATTTTGACAATGACCCGTACGCGTTCTTTTTGAAATATTGGGAACTGGTCAAGCGTTCGCCGACGTTGAGTCGTCTGCTATACGCCGATCAGAAGACTTACCTGGTCGAGCTATTGATGAAACAGGACCAGATGAGCATGGCGTGTTCGATCGAGAGTCGAGTGCCCTTCCTCGATCACCATTTTGTAGAGTTCGCGGCATCAGTCCCGCCGCACATGAAGCTCCGTGGCGGGGTGGGGAAATACATCCTAAAAAAGGCCGTCGAAGATCTGCTTCCAGAAAGCATCGTCTACCGTAAGAAGGTAGGCTTTCCGACGCCAATCGGGACTTGGCTCCTGCAGGATCGCGCCAGAGTCCTCGTGGACTATCTGCGGGATCCCGACGGCATTCTCGCCGCGTACGTAAACCCGGACTATCTGGACGATCTTTTAGGAAAGCACTATCGAGGCGTTCACGACGCCACCGATCGAATCTGGCGCCTTCTGAACTTGCAGGTCTGGGGAGACATGTACCTGACGGGCCGGCGCGAGCAATTTTGGGACGGTCTCATGCCTGTATCAGCCAGCGCGGCGCAAACAGCATGAGAATCCTCTGGGTCAAGTGTGACTTTCTCCACCCTACCACCCGGGGCGGACAGATCAGGACTCTGGAGATACTGAAGCGGCTTCACGCCCGCCATGAAGTTCATTACATAGGGTACGAGAACCCCGATCAGCCTGAGGGCATGAAGCGGGCCCACGAGTACGCCACCTATGCATATCCGGTCCGGCGGAATATTCCGCCACGAGCGTCGCTCGCTTTCGCGCTCCAGTTAGCGGGCAATCTCCTCTCGTCGATGCCACTCGCTCTCGATCGCTATCAGTCGGAAGCCTTGCGCAGCCAGATCGCAACGACGCTAAAAGCGACTCAGTTCGATCATGTGGTTTGCGACTTTCTCTCCCCCGCCCCCAGTTTCCCGAGCCTCAGTAATTGTGTATTGTTCCAGCACAACGTTGAGACCATGATTTGGCGCCGTCATTCCCAACACGCACCCGATCCACTGCGGAAGCTATATTTCAAGCTACAGGCCCAGCGTATGTTTCGGTGGGAAAAGCGCATGTGCCTGGCGGCTGCGGAGGTGATTGCCGTTTCTCCGCAGGACGCTGCGCTTATGCGGGACATGTTCGGCGTCACCAGAGTCTCGTGTATATCCACCGGTGTAGACATTGATTATTTTCACCGCCCTGACCTGGCGCCGCCCAAAGCGGACCTCGTATTCCTCGGATCCATGGACTGGTTACCAAACATCGATGGAGTTGAATATTTTGTCCGAGAAATACTCCCGCTGATTCGTCGACGGCTGCCGGAGTGCACGCTGGCGATCGTAGGCCGGGCGCCATCGGCAGCAACCCTGGCGTTAGCCGAGCGAGATCCAAGAATCCAAGTGACTGGCACGATTGCGGACGTACGCCCGTGGTTGTGGGGATCCAAGGTTTCCATCGTGCCCCTGCGAATCGGGGGAGGGACGCGTTTAAAGATTTATGAATCCCAGGCTGCTGGCACGGCAACCGTGTCGACCAGCATTGGGGCGGAAGGGTTGGAGGTGAGCCATCCGGCCAACATCCGTCTTGCCGATACCCCGTCCGCATTCGCGGAGCAGTGCATTGCATTATTGGAGGACACGCGGGAGCGGGAGCGTTCGGCGTCTGAAGCCCTGGAATTAGTCAGGGCACGCTTTTCCTGGGACGTAGTCGCAGCGGAATTTGAGAGAGTGCTGGCGGCCGTGCGCGACCGGAATTCCCGTCCTGACCGTTATTGCTGATGCTCGATCGGATATTAATCTACCCTTTAAACCGTTGTTGTTACCGATAAAGCGTGAGCGACATTAAACAATATCGGGAGAGTGATGCTGAGAAAGCCCGAACTGCGGATCTCGTGCGTTTGTTGCCGCGGGGCAGGCGCCCAGTGCTGGATATCGGCGCTCGGGACGGCCACTTCTCGCAAATCTTGACAGAGTATTTTGACGAGGTGACCGCGCTGGATCTCGAAAGGCCTGACTTCTCTTTTCAGCTGGTCACCACGGTAGCGGGTGATGCGACGAGGTTGCAATTTTCCGACGACTCCTTCGATTGCGTCTTTTGCGCCGAAGTTTTGGAGCACATACCAAACGTCGTGCAGGCATGTCGGGAGATTGAAAGGGTTGCTGGCCACGAAGTAATCATCGGCGTTTCATACAAGCAGGACACACGGCTGGGACGAACCACATGCCGGTCTTGCGGAGGCAAGAACCCACCGTGGGGCCACGTGAACCCCTTCGATGAACGGCGGCTTGCGAGACTGTTCCCTGGGCTAAGCATCAAAGCATCGTCCTTCGTGGGGTCCGTGCGGTCTGAAACAAACCCCGTTTCTACAATGTTGATGGACATGGCTGGAAATCCCTGGGGAACGTATGAACAGGACGAACCGTGCATCTATTTTAAAAGGTCCGTCACAGGGAAGAGGCTCGCAGGATGATGGCGACGACCGCGAAGCAACCGCCCCGGCTTGCCGTCCAGGCATTCTGGCTGACGGCATCCAAGTTCATCGCCGTGCTTCTCAACATCGGATTGCCGATACTCCTGGTTCGTCTGATGGCCAGGCCGAGTACGGCGTCTATAAAGAAGCGTTCCTGTTCGCGGCGACGGCCCCCAATGTGGCCACTTTTGGAGTCGGCATGAGCGCGTTCTATTTCATGCCTCGATATCCGGAACGTGGCGGACAGATCGCGCTCAACATTCTGGTATACAACTTTGTCGCCGGGTGGATTCCTCTTATTGTTCTGGCTTTTTGGCCCCAGATACTGAAGGCGCTGTTTCGCACCGACGCCCTGGGGTCCCTCGCGATACTGCTTGGATTTCTGGTCCTGGTTACCCTTACTTCAAGCCTGGTGCAGTAGTAGATACCCACCGCATTGCAGGATGTCCGGTACTCGACCATCTTCATCGTTGGCACTCAGTTGGTGAGAGCGGTCATGGTGGCAGCAGCCGCCCTTCTGTTCCGCTCTGTGAAGAGTTTAATCATCGCGACGATTCTGAACCAGTTGTTTTCAATTGCAGTTCTGTTCTGGTATCTGCATGGCAGGTTCCCACGCTTCTGGACTCATTTCGATTGGCCGTTCTTCAAGCAGCAACTTGCCTATGCGCTGCCCTATGGCGCGTTCGGATTGCTGTGGGTTATTCAGAAAGACCTCGACAACTATTTTGTTAGCGCCTCTTTAGGGCCCAGCGACTACGCTATCTATGCGGTGGGTTGGCTGGATGTCCCTGTTATCTCTTTAATTTTGGAATCAGTAGCATCAGTGATGAGCGTGAGAGTTAGTACGCTGCAGCTAGAGAACCGAAAAACAGATATACGTTACGTCACCGCAGCGGCAACCAACCGTCTCTCCGCAATACAATTTCCTCTCTTCATGCTCCTTCTGGTTGCCGGACACGACCTGATTGTTCTGTTATATACGAAAGCATACGAAAAGAGCGCGGACATCTTCTTAATAACCATCCTACTGATACCCTTAAGTGTGTTCCTCCTGGATCCCATAGTTCGGGCATATAAGGACTTGCGCAACCTTCTATTGGCAGTGCGCATTGCTATCTTCGTTGGTCTCTTCTGCGTTCTCGGTCCCGCCATCCGCCATTTTGGAATGATGGGCGCTGCGATAACCGCCGTTGCAGCACAAGCTATTGAGCGCATAATCATAGCTTGGAGGGCTGCGAGGGCCGTAGACGCGACAGTGAAGGATGTGGCGCTATATCTCGGCCTGTTTAAAGTTACGGGTGTAACAATCGCTGCCGGGCTCGTCGCTTATACGGTTCGAAATTTGATCAATCCTGCTCTTTTGATTCCTCGCATAGCAGCGGTAAGCATATGTATCGGAGCTATCTACCTGACTGGAATGTTCGTCTGTCGACTTCCGGGCTGGGAAATGCTATCGACGGAGCGGATTTTCTCCCTCGTGCGTACGACGCTGGCACGAATGAGGCATGCTTAGCCCATTAGTCTAGCAAACTACGACGTTCGACGGGAGTGGGCAAGTTGCTCCCTGCTGCGAGGTCTAGTCGGGGTAAACGGAGCCGTTGATTAACGGTTGTGAACTCTCGCCGCTCCAACCACCAGCACCAGAGTGATAGTAGCGATCGCAATCTCTCCGATTGCACCAACCAGCAGCGGGCGTACTCCCTGAGCTCGAAGTTGGCGAAAGTTCGTACGCGGTCCGACTCCTGCGAAGGTCAGCAGAAATGCCCATCGGGCAAGATTGTCCAGGTCACCGAGTTGGTCCTTATTGAAGAATCCGGCGGTGGCCAGCAGAGAGATCAGCAGGAACCCGAGTACAAACTTGGGGAACTTGTGCCACAGGAATGCGGCCTTGTGCTCAGCCTGACGCGCTCCTCCGCGTGAAGCGAAATAGATTGCGAATCCAAGCACGACGAAGCCGATAGCCGCATTACGCGTAGTCTTAGCGAGGACAGCGATCTTCCCGGCAGCGTCCGAGTAGAGAGTCCCGGCCGCAGTACCTCGGCAGTATTATCGAGCGCCAGACCAGCCCAAAGCAGTTCTGCTGATCTGAAGATTAGCGCGGCAAGAATACACACTCGGAGCCGTTCTGTTCGAGGCGATCTGGTGTCACGAGGAGTGTACAATGCCGAGGATGAGCAATGGGGCACCCGCAACGATCGTGATTCGTGCGAACGGTTCCACGTTGATTGTTACAGGATCAGCGACGTTCCTCGGTGGGTATCCGATTTTTGCGCACGGTGAACGAGACGGCATTTTTGGTGAGTGGCATTGGGACGGCCAACGACTGGAAGCACGAGTCGACCGGTTGGGCATGTTTCCCCTTTATTACAGCGAACTTCCGAATGGTATCGCCGTTTCCACAAGCATCAGCGACTTGATCAAGGCGGGCGCCTCACCCGAGATTGACTGGACGGCGTTGCAGATCCTGTTTCTAATGGGATTCTGCATCGCATGCGATACGGTCTTTCGGGCCGTTAAAGCCTTTCCTGTTGGCGGGAAGCTAACCTGGACCCCTGACCGACTTCAGGTAACGGAATGTTTTCCGGAGATCAAGATCAATCTTTTGCCGCGCTCTAACGCCATCGATGCGTACATCGACATATTTCGCTCAGCCGTCAGAAAGCGCGTCTTGGACGGAGCGCCCATACGGTTGCCGCTCAGTGGCGGGCGAGATTCCCGGCATATTTTACTTGACCTGGTTACGATAGGGTCGCCGCCGGCGTGCTGTTACACCTCCTCATACTCAACCATGCTGGACGATGCGAGAGTAGCGCGAGAAATATGTGCAGCTCTTCGCGTACCGCATTTTGAGTCATGCATTCCAGAGAAGGACGATATCGTTCGCACAGAATTGGAAAAGAACGATCTGATCAACTTCCAAGCTCTGGAGCATGGATGGTCATGGTTGCTTGCCAAAACCATGGCGGATGCCGAAGCAGTTTCCTACGACGGAATAGCAGGGGACGTCCTTTCCGCGGGACATTTTCACGACGACGAAAACAGCCGGCTTTACCGCGCAGGACGTTTTGAGGACTTGGCCCGGCGTCTGGCGCCTGACATGGGTCTGGTCCTCCTGCCCACTCTTTGGCGAGAAGCGAGTGCCGCTGCCGATCTCCATTCCGCGCTGGTTACGGAGTTGCTTCGGTATCAGCACACGCAAAATCCGATGATGTTCTTTTTTCTCTACAACCGTTCGAGACGTGCTGTCAGCCCGACCATTCAATGCCTATACGGGCGTGTGTTGCGGGCAGCCTACGCCCCCTTTCTAGACCAGGATGTTTTCGATTTCTTGGCAGGGTTGCCCGAAGAGATGTTCGTCGACAAGAAATTCCATACTCAAGCGATCGCAAGAGCACATCCCGGAATCGGCGAAATGGCCTTTGCGAAGAAAACGCCAATCCCTCGAGATCTGCAGCGCCGCTATGCAACGCAGGGATTTCGCTTTGCTCTGCGCGCTTCTTCTCCGCTATTCGATAGGCGTGCCGTTTTGCTGCGCTTCGCACGTTCTCTGCTCCTTCGGCGTTACGAGCCGGAAGCAAATTGGGTGAAAGCCGTCGGTAAACGACAAGCGTCCTTCTAGCTATAAGGAAAATACTATTGATCTCTGCATAAATAAT
>PLQW01000003.1 GCA_003160215.1 Acidobacteriaceae bacterium | reverse complement strand
CACTTCAGAATGCCAAAATCAAATATACCGCCACTCAAAAACCGTGCGGTAATCCTGTCCGCTCCATTGCTGCTTGGCCCCGAAAACGAAATACAGGTAGGCAAGAAATACGACGGCGCTAAACGCTACTACGATGGTTGTCGCCTTCTCAGGCCTGAGCTTCAATCTTTTCAGCTGACCGAAATAATAATAGAGGCTGAGTGCGCCGATCATGGCGAATATTGCGAGCCCGCGCTCCTGAGAGGTGATAGTGCAGAGAATGAAAAGGCAACTGAGAACAACAAGCCATGCTTTGCTGCCGGACGCTTCCCCGCCTATTTTTGGTGCAACCCCCTCCAGCAGCGCAATGAAGCAGACGAGAAAAAGATTGAGGAACATATTGAAAAAGGGATCCACGATGCCGGAGCCGTCAATCGCGATGCCGAAATAAAGCGGGTGCGTGACGACGAGTGCAAATACGATGGCGCGTTCGGTGAGACCCGCGCCGAATAGCCGCTTTGAAAGCAGGGTGACGACGAAGCCGTTAAGGAGGATGAGAAGGACAGAGAGAACTTTGATTGCCAGGATATCCTTGAGGGTGATGATGTGAAAGATAATGTAATTGGTCAGATAGAAGGTAAGCGGCCGGTACCATACCTCGTGGACTTCTGTGAATTTTGTCAGCGCCTGGCGCAGGGTTTTTATTTTATTCAGCCCAAGGAACGCAAGGCCGGCTTCCGGAGAGAAGCTCGGCCGCGAAAGGACGGTTATGGCATAGGCCAGTATGATTAAGGCCACTCCGGCTGCCGCAACTCTGCGCAGAAACATTGAATCAAGGTCATCGGGTTTGGCCATGGTATATTCCGCAGGGTTTCATCAACTTAAGGCGGCGAGTGCGATCCCTTAGGCGGGTGAATGGGCGTTGTCAATGCGCCAAAGCGTCTTTGCCGGGAAAGCCTGAATCTGTTTGCCAATTGATGAATTGCTGTATATCTGGGGATAATGCTAAAGATACAGGCTCTGCTCAACTCCATTAGAGTGTTTGTTTCATGCCCTGGATAAAAAAGGGTTTCATCTGGGGACCCTCTCACGAAGCGCCCTGGATGAGAACTCATGCCCAGATACCCACCGCATTGGTGCTGAAAGACAGGATTCGCATATACCTCACCGTGCGCCCCGAACAGAGGACCAGCCTCACAACCTTCATCGACGTCGATATCAAGGACCCGAAGAAAGTGCTTTACGTCCACAGGGAACCTATTTTGCCGCTGGGCACTCCTGGAACGATCGACGAATTCGGCATGATGCCGTCATCGGCACATCGGGTCGGCAATGACATATGGCTGTATACCATCGGGTGGCAGCGCGGGCAGACGGTGCCATATCTCAACGCCATCGGGTTGGCAATAAGCAAGGACGACGGCATGACGTTCGAGCGTCCTTTCAAAGGCCCCGTATTAGATCGCACGCCTCATGAGCCCTATTCAACCATGTCGCCGTGCGTAATACGCGAAGGCGATCTATGGCATATGTGGTACGGCTCGGGCACGGACTGGCTATTGGTGCATGGCAAATATGAACCCCTATATCTCATTAAGTACGCCTACTCCCATGACGGGCTTACATGGGAGCGGCCTAATATATGCTGCATACCGGGAGCGACGCCCGAGGAAGCCTCCACCAGACCCTCGGTTATAAAAGACAAGGGCCTCTATCACATGTGGTTTAGCTACCGCGGCAGCCAGGATTACAGAAGCGGCAGAGACGGCTATCGCCTTGGCTACGCGACGTCGAAGGATGGCAAGATCTGGCAGCGCGACGACGACAAGACAGGCATCACGATGGGCAATGCCGGGGAATGGGATGGCGATATGATGGCCTACCCACATATTGCGGAAACATCTGAGGGGCGCTATTTATTCTACAATGGCAACTCTTTCGGCAGAGCCGGTTTTGGCTATGCCGTCTGGCAGGATTAGAGCAATTATCACATAATTTGTTATCTCTGTATGGCCACCATCAGTGTAATGATTCTGACTTACAACCATGCACCCTATCTGGCGCAGGCGATTGAAAGCGTGCTTAAGCAGGAGACGACTCACGCCCTCGATATCTTCATTATGGAAGACTGCTCCACGGATGGCACGCAGGACATTGTCAGGCAATATATACAGAAATACCCAGATAGAGTCCGGGCGCGCATGCACAAGAAGAATATCGGAGGCAGAAAAGGCGTGCAGCAGGCAGTATACGAGGGATTCATGCAATTGAACGGCGACTACTGCGCCATCCTGGAGGGGGATGACTACTGGTCCGATCTCCATAAACTGGAAAAGCAGGTTTCATTTCTGGAAGTGCATCCGGAGTTCGTCATGGCCTCCCACAATACTGTGAAGACCTATGAGGACGGTACGCCGTCTCATCGCTTCATGTACAACGATGGCATCAAGCCGGTGCACAATATCCACGACTTTGTCGCGCTTAGTTCCTTTTTCCATATCTCGACCCTTGTCTTCCGCAACATGCGAAAGCTCACCAAAGACCGGTCCTTTGAATATATAAAAAATCCATGGTGCTGCGATATCTATCTCCTTATCGCCCACGCTCAGTTTGGCAAGTTGCATTATGTGAATGAGGATATGTCGGTCTATCGCTGCCATAAAGGCGGAACCTTCTCAAACATGCCAGCGCGTGAAGGCAGGCTGTTCAATATCAACGGCCATCGCCGCTTCAACAGGTGGCTGCGATATCGGTACCTCAAGGGATTTTCCTTTGCGATATTTCGCCTTTGCAGAGGCGTGCTGAAGGCTTGCGACAAGGGTGAGTTGCCTCCTCTTTCCAGCGCCCGATACTATAAGTACAAGTGGCTGGGTGAGTTTTACGGCAAAGTATATGATTTTATCGACAATCACCCACGTCTGGATCCCGCCGTTTTCTGGTATGGGGAACCGCCGAAAGCCTCCGAGCCACGGTTTGAGAAGATTCGCGGATACGAGCCAGACGAGGTCGCTGCTGAAGCATCTCCTCTCTTGCAGAAGGTGTCCTGATCGATTGCAGTCATAGGGTCAACCGCCTATTGCAGTGCGCCGGATCTACGCAAATGTGCAGGTTTAGCGGGCCAAAAGCTTGCGGTTTTTCTCACTTATTGAAATCTGTCACTCAAACTGTAGTTGTGTTGTCGCGGTCACTGCGGCCCTTCACTAAGCCAAAGGAAAAGCTAACTTCATCCATACCGGGCGGCACAAATAACTGGGAGTGGTCTGTGTTTTCTTCACGCCCAGCTTTGTAACCGGCTTGCCACGATGCGGGGTCCTGTTTGATTGGCCGTCCCATGCGGTCTGCTCTGCCATTCCTTGTTGACTCGCGTATGACCGAGATCCCAGAGTCATAAACCACCTCATAGTTGCCCCTGTCCTTATCCCTGTCGTTACGTGGCGCGGACGTGACGATATTTTTGAGGTCGGCCCAAACGTGGCGATAAATACGATCTAACTTAGCGCTCAGCCTCAGCCATGAGAAATGCGTCCACAACGCCGTCATTTGTTTGCTCATAAATCATCCCGGTTGGCGATAAAGGCCACGGATTGTAGCGGAACCCAAAGGGACATGGAAGGGGGTAAAGAATCCCGCGCCAGTGCCAAGTAGATGATCCTTAAGCGTGCCATCTTTTATCCTGCCATGTGAATACAGCCATTGACATCTGCCCTGTCCCACTTTAGGACTCGTGCTCAATTACGATTAATTGACAAGCAATATGTTGTAATACCGCGTCCTTGCGAGTTGTCTGCTTAATTTAAATCGCAGATGCACCCGCCGGCCGCACAACTACACGGAGCGGATGGCCTACCGGAAGAAGCAGAGCGGCAGTGAGACTCGTAAGCGCAGCCCGATTATTCCCTTCCGCGTCACTGACGACGAACGGGCGCAGATTGAATCCGCCGCTCAGCGAGCTGGGCTTACGGTTGGGTCGTATGTGCGTTCACGCGCCCTAGAAAAGCCCACGACGCGCGCGGTGCGCCGCCCTCCGGTGGAGACGGCACAGCTCGCGCAGTTACTTGGAATGCTGGGAGCCGCAGGCGGCCGTATTCAATCGATTTTTGAGACGCAGCCTGAGTTGCCTGTGATTCACGAAGCAGAAGCAAGAGAAACCCTGGCGGTGTTCCGAGATGCTGCCGCAGCTATCCTGCATACATTAGGGAAGCGCCCTGCCCGGCCGCTGGACCAGGTGTGATCATTAATGGCGGCTCCCGCAGCAACGGCCGATTCTTTGCGAAGCATCTGACGAACGCCGAAGAGAATGAGCGCGTCACCCTCTGTGAAATCCGCAATTTCGCGGCGCAGACCGTGCTGGAGGCCTTCCGTGAGATGGAGGCTATCGCGCTGGGGACGCAATGCGAAAACTACTTCTACCATGCGAACATCAACCCGCATGCCAGCGAGTCGCTGACTCCGGAACAATGGGATCGCGCCGCCCAGGCGCTTGAGGAGAATCTGGGGCTGACAGGGCACGCGAGATTCATTGTCGAGCACCAGAAGAAGGCCCGAGTACATCGCCACGTCATATGGCTGCGCATCGTCGTTTCGACGATGCGCGCCGTGAAGATGACGGACGATTACGAGAAGCACCAGGCGACTGCAAGGCAGCTGGAACGGGAGTTCCGCCTTCAGAGCGTAAACAGTGTTCTGGGCCCTGAGGCAGCCAAAGGCCAGCGTCCGGCCCGTAGGCCAAAATCGTGGGAAAGTTTCCGGGGCCATAAGAGCGGCATCGATCCGCAGCGCATGAAGGAGGAAGTCACGGCGCTTTATCGCAAAAGTGGAGACGCGCACACGTTTATGCAAGGGCTGCAGGCGGGCGGCCTTCGATTGGTGAAAGGCGACCGCCGCGATTTGTGCATCGTGGACAAAGCAGGCCACGTCCACAGTCTCGCCCGCAGGCTTGATGGCGTTTCGGTAAGCGCTTTGCGAGACCTCACCATAGGCCTTGACGGGCTCAGTATTCCTTCGCTCGCCGAGCTGCGCCAAATCGAGCAATAGTAGGCACCGCCAAACTAAACCACCACCGATTGTGTGTTTTGCTTGCCAAATGGATTTCAGTTGGCTAGGTTTTATCCGCGATCATCCAGCACGGGAATTCGTGATGCGCTATACAGAACTGGCAGAACGCTCCAAGTCCAATCAATACCATCCTCGCCCAAACAGCGAGGGAGCGGGGCGTCAGAAGCAGGCTTTCCATCATTCCCG
The DNA here is from genome assembly GCA_003160215.1 of Acidobacteriaceae bacterium. GTDB lineage: Bacteria > Acidobacteriota > Terriglobia > Terriglobales > Acidobacteriaceae > Bog-257. Next base: position 8,787 of record PLQW01000003.1, on the reverse strand, counting down.
CACGTCACTGGGCGCAGCAGGCCATCTGCTGCACATGGGGATGGTTGCGGCGCCGCTCGTCATTGGTGAGCTGATTATGGACACCGAGAAAAAGTGGCGGGCAATGCGCCTCGTACCCGTGATAGGGGCAATTGCATCCGAGGGCATATGGACCTACCGGCTCGCTCAGGACCGGCGGAAGGATGAAGAGGCGCGAGCTGCCCTGAGGGACTGCCAAGAAGGGTGCATGGCGCGCACGTAACGGGGTTCTGGGTGCCAGCGCTTCGAACCTTCCAAGGGATCACTTGCCATAATCGGGGTTGAAACGCCACACAGCCGCGCGGCCGGCTTTAGGCCCGGACATAATCACCCCTTTCGCCTTAAGTTTAGCCATCGCCCGCGCGATATGCTCCTTGCGTCTGCCGAGCGCATCGGCAATCTCAGTCTGCCGCACTTCCTGGAACTCCTCTGAATTGAGCCGGGCCGTCAGATACAGAAATACCCGCAAATCTACCCCGCTGAGGCCTTCCTGCAGCGCGACAGCCTGCTGCAGGTCGAGAGCTGCCACCTTCTTGCGCGACGGCATCGGACCAAACCCTCCGTCTCTATAGACGCGTCACCTATCGTCCTTTGGACTAACAGCATAGCAAACCGGAGAAACACGGGGGGGGGTGATGACCGCGCTCAGAGGTAAAATAGATGCCACCGAAGGCAACTATTTTGCACATCGGGAAATCGGAAGACCGCCGCAAATGCGAAGTCTTAACAGATGCCAAATCAGGCATCTGTTCTGTTTTCACTCAGATGCAGACGCACCAATTAACCTTCAGAAATAGATGCCAAATTTGGCATCTATTGTGCTCTAATACTCTTGTCCCAACCTCACACATCCAAGCACGAGTGCGGGTGCGGGCAACTCCAAAACGAAAGAGGAAAATCAATGAATACTCGTTCCAAGAATGCGAGAATCGCGGCCCGCTGGACCGTGAATCTCCTCACAATCGTGTTCGTCCTGGCTATAGCGGCATCTGCTGCGTTTGCTCAGGTCTATCTGCCCGGCGGCCGATTGACTCTTACCTCAAACACGCCAGTGATGACGAGTGATGTCAGCGGCACCCCGTACGTCTACTACGTCCCGTATGTTGGCGACAATGTGACCACGGCCAATGGGACAGCTTTGGCCAACTCCGTCTTGACCTCGCAGTTGACGCTGACTCTCAACTCATACCTCGTGTCAGGGGACATCTACGACATCTTCATTTTCAGCAATGACGGTGTGCTGACCCTGTGTACCGGTCCCGCGTGGAATACCTCTACTTCGCGCGGCACGGGAACGGGATCCACTCAATTAACTACGCTCAACGGGCTATGGGTTAATGCCGTGGACATAAGCTGTGCAAACGACACAACAGCTTATGGTGTCAATGCAAAGAACGGCTTTTATCTGGGTTCCGTTTACCTGACCTCAACCGGAGAAACCTCAATGAAGCTTAAGCCTTCTGCGGTGTCAGGCGGCACTAGCAACGTCCTTGGCTTGTGGAATGCCTATAATCGCGTGAGGCTGACTGCGTATTCACGAGACAACAATAACGTCTGGGGATACACCACCGCTTCCTGGCGAGCTGCCGATAACAGCACCAGCAACAAAATCACTTTCATCGATGGGGCGCAACAGTCCGCGCCGACTGGCAATTACAGTGTGATGGCCTCAACCACGTCCAACACGGTAGGGGCATATATTGGGCTGAATGAGGATTCGTCCACGACGACCCCGAACATAACAAGCGTAACGGCTTCTGCTCCCAGCCAGTCCTCTGCTACACAATTCAGTGTCACGGAAAGTTTCTATCCTTCGCTTGGCTTGCATTACGTGCAAGCCGTTGAATATTCCACAGGCAGTACCGCTTCGTTCTATGGCACAGCCGGCAGTCAGCAACTCATGGCGCTGACTGTTCAGATCGACATGTAGTTCCTCTCGTGGAACAACACGGTAACCGTATTGCCGCTACCTGTCTTCGGACGGGTAGCGGTTTTTGATGAGCCCCGCCTTCACCCGCCGCGCGCACTTGCCCTTCCGAATTTGTCACCACTCTGAGATGTTGCTTTGCTGGCAGACACGGTAACCTAGGCATGTGAGTATTCGTTGCTTTTGAGCTAAATCTAGCGGCGACCGACCCAGAGTCACACCACAAATAGTCCCAACTAAGCGTATAGACAAGTCCCCTATGTGTGCTCATAGGCAAGAATCAGCAAAATGCGCGCTCCAGATTTTGTGTGAAATTCTCACTTCAGTGCATTGTTTTTCTGCAACAATCCGATGCATCGACGCAACGCGAGAGCGCACCGCCAAGGGGATGCGCCGGGCAAAATCGTGTTGGAATAACGATCAGAATGGACAATAAAAAGAAGCGCGACCGCATCATCGCAATCGCGCAATTGAGGTGTCGATTCCTTAAAGGGGTTGGAGCTGCTACGCCGTCTTGAGCGGCTTATCCAATTTCTCTGGTGTCTTTATTTTGGCGGGCCTGCCACGCACGCCACCGATGGCAACGCTGATATGGTTCTCAGCGGCCAGAGTTTTTATCTTGGCGATTGCTTCCTGTCTTCGCCGCTCGGTGCGCGACTTAATTTCCTCTTGCGCCCAGATAATGACCTGCGGCAGTTCTGAGTCGGACAGCGCTTTAATCGTTTCCTGCGTCATGGCAATTCCTCCTCGGCATCAATGCTTATGCATCTAATGTGTGGCTCGTTGTCCGCTTTTAATTCCTCTTCGCTCTCGCGGCCTTCCTGAATTTCATCTGCGCGATGCAGCCGTATCTGATCGCGTATTCGTCGCAAATTCCGGCCTTCGATGGCAACAACAGTCGCATCCGCAAATGTGAGGAACACACTGTCTCCTGGCTTAAAATCCACTCGCCGCAGATAGGAGTAATTGAAGCTGGCTATGCTGCCATCTTTGAAAATCACGTCGAGCATGGGCGTAGGAATAGCGAGCCTCGCTTCCTTTACCGCATCCGAGGCGCCAGTGCCAAAGGCCAAAGGAGGCTCGTAGACCTCCCTCCTTGCCGAGGGATGCGGCAGAACTTTTTCGCCCGCCCACGTGCGTGTCGCGTCGCTATCTTTCAATGTGCACCTCCCGTTCACGCTGCTGCTGGAACATCGCCCACTGGCTCATGCGGGTCTTCACAGCCTGGTATGCCCGCTGCATTTCGTGCAGCCTGAAGGCGCGCCGCAGGCCATCGAGCCTGGGCCTGGGCTTTGGCTTTGGCTTCTCGCCTACAAGTTCCGTGGCGGAGAGACGCGCGCCGCTTTCCTTAATCGCATCCCGCATGGCCTCTTTGTCGTCCGTATAAAGCCTGACTGCCTCGCGCCCGCGGCTGATGCTCACATAGAACTGTTCCCGGCTCGCTGCCGAGAACGATTCCGATCCCAGGGCAATGAGCGCCACGTCGGTGGTTTTTCCCTGGCTGGCATGGCTTGTGAGCACATAACCGTGCGCGAGCCCGCCATAGTTCTTAGGCAGCACGTAGCCGTTGCTGAGCTTGATATCCCCCTCGCGGGTGAATCCCTCAACCTCGTAGGTGGCGCCGTTATTGACCTGCTTTTTGTCGCGGCCGAGGACAGCCTTTTTACCCAGCGCAAAACCGTTCTGGGTCATGCGGATTTTGTCACCTTTGGCGAGGGTAAGATCACCTTGTTCGTAGAGCTGAAACTTGCCGGCCTCACGCAACGGCAAGACATCTTCTGTACCGTCTGCCCGCGCTATTTTCACGCTGGCCTTGTCGTTTTCACCGAGCACAGTGATGCGCTCACCACGTTTAAAACCCCTGGCATTCTGGTGGAATTGCACGACCAGGCCCGGCGCATATTCCAATGCGTCGCCCCGTTGTGCCTCGGTGAGATTCAAGGATTTCAGCGAGAGAATTTTCCGTTCGGGGCCGGTCACTTTTCCCTGCGATTTAAGCTCCTGACGAATGGCTTGTGTCACTTTCTCACCCTCCGCATGCGTCGGCGAAATCACGAGCGCTGTCTTGAGCTTTTTGCCTTTATATTCCGAGGTGATACGCGCGTAGTCCTTCGCAATTTGCTCGTAGCGGCCGTCTCCGTCCACCTCGACAATTGCCCCCATCTTGTCGAGCTTGTCGAAACCCGCCTCAATGCCCGTCCTGCCGTCGCGCCGCAGCGTATCGCCGTGGCTGATTGCCGCCACCGCTTCGCGGTAATTTTCGTTGGTCTGTCGGCGAATTTCCGAGAGGGTTGCCGTTTTCAGACCTGAATCGTTTTCCAGAATGCGCAGCGCATCGCCGCGATAGACGCCGGCATGCTGCCCTGAGTCACCCGAGAGCACGACGCGCGCGTCCTGCTCTTTGGCCACATCCATCACCCGTTTCATGTCCTTCACCGACAAAAGCCCCGCTTCATCGACCCAGATGACACCGCCATGCACCTCCCGCTGTTTCTTAGGATCAATCAGCAATCTCTCCACCGTTTCCGCGTTGTCGAATCCTTCGCTTCGCAGCACTCCACGGGAGGCCTCGGCCGAGGGAGCAAACGTGAATACCTTCTTGCCGCTCGCCTCTATCGCTTTCACCGTCGCCTGCATCATGCGAGTCTTGCCTGTGCCAGCACCGCCTTTAAGCGCCGTCACCCGGTCGCTGGAGTTAAGGATTACAGTGGCGGCTGTGCGCTGCTCTTTGCTGAGTTCGGGATCGAGTCTGGCGGGCTTCGGTCCTCCGAGCCTTCTGAACCGGCCCCTGCCCTCACGCACGAAGTCGATCATGTCGATTTCTTCCTTGAGTACCGCTTTGGTGGTTATCCAGCGTTGGCCGAGGCGTTCGCGCCTGATCACGTCTTCGCGTGCGAGTTGCTCCTTGACCTCGTTCACGTTTGCCGCGCCCACGCCCTGCGTAAGCGCCGTCTGCAGCAGCCTTTTCTCGGGGATGGCCGAACCACGCTCAAAGCAGTGCGACAGGGCATAGTCCATCGCCTCTTTCGCACTTAACGATGTCGTCTGACGCCCCCGCCGTGCCTGCGAGATCGAATCTCTTTCACCATGGTCAAGTCTTTCGGCCCACTCCATGCGAAGATCCCGCAGTGACGGCTGGTACTCGTTCTTCTTTTCGCGCGTGCGTGCGCCGAGTCTGCCCTTGGCCTTGGCATCAGTAATCCCTAACCGCTCCGCAGCGGCTTCGATGATTCCCGTTCGCCGCGAGAATTTCTTCTCCGTTTCGCGCGCGATGCCCGCGAGCCTGAAACTATTTCCGTCGCGCTCGATGCCATAACCGAGCTTTCCGAGGCGCTCAGCGAAACGGCTGTGGAATGCCGCCTGGTAATAGCCCTTGTCTCGCACAATGTCAGCGAACTGCCCGGCCTTCCAGCGTTCCTCCGCAGGGTCCCATGTCGCGTTGAAGGTGACCGCGTGGCAATGCAGCTGCGGATCGCAGGTGCCGTCCTCAAGAGGCCTCGTCGTGCGGTGGATGAACTCTCCCCAGACCATGTTGGCGCTGGCACGGTCTTCCTGCCTGCCGTTGGTGCGGACGCGCACCTTCATGGCGGACTCCATTTCCGACATGGCGTCCTTGATGGCTCCCCTGAAGGCGTCCATGATGCGCTCATCGCCGCCCAGCTCGTAAGCAAGCGTCACCGATTTCGGCGCATCGAAAGTGAAGTCGTAGAGAACCCTTCTTTCGGACTTGGTGCGCGCGGTGAGCTGCTCGCCGGTTCTGGGATTGATGTTCTCGCAGAGATTGAAATAGCTCTCTTTATCGACGCGGCCCTCAAGGCCTAATAGTTCCGCCCCTAAACCATGCCATTCGCCCGCGAATTCCGCCGCATCGCGCAGATAGTAGTCCGATGTCGCCATGTGGCGCGTGAAGTAGTCCTTGGCCTCCTTGGCGTTTTTTGCGGGCGTAATGAACAGCATTGGCGCTTTGTATTTTTTCTGGCTTACCAGATGTAGTGGATCAGTTGCGAATTCTTGTCAACATTTAGTGCGAAGTGCTCTTCTATACGACCTCGCCCTCAGCGTGAGGCTGTCCATTAAAAAGGCGGGCTGCGTATTCCGGCAGATTCTTTTCCGCTTCCGCGCGGGAAGGCGACGATGAGGCGCGGTCCACTACCCAGGCGACGGGCTCCGCCTCTGCCTTTGCCTGCTTCACAGCCGCGCGCTTTCCCGAGCGCCGCCGCAGACGTGGAATAAGCCTTGAGGCCAGGAGTGCTGCGAACGCAAGGCACCACACCACCGCGAACGCTTCGCCCTGTTGCGGCTGCTTGGGAAACAGCCACCCGATTGCGAGCAGCACGGCCACCAGCACCACCGCGCCGCCCCACAGCTTTGCCGGACTTCTTTTCCTTGCAGCGGGCACACTCTCTCCGCCCATTTCGCGCCACTCTCCCACCCATGCGTTATAGCGCCGCACCTGCTTCCTGGCGGAAATCGTTTGCAGGATAATCCACGCGGCAGCGAACGCGACCCATCCACGGATCAACCCTTCCCACCATCCCGCGATGGTGCAGCCGCAGAAGAGAATCACCAGCACACTGCCGGCCGGCGAACCGGCCAGGCGCACCAGCCACGAGGGGCGAGTCATTGCCTGAACCTCACCAGCATCCGGTTACTGCCGGTGCCCTTGAAAATGCGTCCGCTCTTGAACCAAACCGCAGTCACTAAGCCGCCGTTCCGTTTTCCGCCGGTGAGCAGCGTCCGGGCGAAGGCTCCCGGCTCAATCGCGTATTCCATGTGCTCGCTATAGCCGTGCGTTACGCTCTCGCTTGTGCCCCTACCGCGATTGCTGCCCCAGTTGTTCCCCTTTCCTGAATTGCTGCCCGAGCTTGAATTAGTGCCGAAACCGCCACCCCCAGAGGAGTAGCCCCAATTTGAATTGCTTCCGCTGTTCTCGCTCTCTCCCGCCGACATTCCGGCGTTGTAGTTTGTCGAGCTTGCATCGCTGTAGCTGTTCTGTCTGGTTATCACGCGGCCGATCATTTTCGCGGCGTACTCGTTGGTCTCCGGGCATGCGTTACTGTGATAGACGTGCGTCTGAAACTTGCCCACGAGCGCGTGTGCGTCATCGCGTGGATTATTCCCGCCGATTTTCTGGTAGTACGCCGGAAGTGACTGCGTCATGAACGTCACCGCGCACAGTGACTGCCGGCAGGTGGACAAAAATTCCCCGTCATAGCTCGAGACCGTCTCCTGGCTCTCGTCTGAAAACAGGAATACGGGGCGCTCACGATAGACTTCCGCAAGGGCGTTGCGGCCAAGCACCGCGCGTTGCCACATGTACTTGAAAAGCGTTTGAGCAATGACGCCGTCTTCGAACCAGGTCAGCGTCGGCATCGCCAGCACGATAACGCAGCCCAGCAGGGACATTTCGGGAACTATGGTCGTCTTGCCGCAGAACGCCTTCTTAAGCCGCCCATGCAGGAAGCGATCGAGCACCGCCGCCACGGTCATCACGATATTGCCGGTGGTTTTTTCCGGCGTGTTGACCCAGCGCTCAGACCAGAACTCAATCGCGCCCAGCATCGCATCGCGACTAACCTTGACGCGAGGCCGGCGTGCCGCCCTGTCCATGACTTCATACATGAAAGAACCTGCCTGCCACGCCTGGTTTGTCACGTCCTCGCGCCGCATGGGAGCCGACGACACAAAGCGGATTATGTCGCTTACCGACACATAACCGTTTGCGACGTAGAGCGGCAGCACGGAATAGCGCAGGCACATGCGCGTGCTGTCTTCCCAAAATTGCTGCTCACCGCCCTGGTGTCCGCCCGCTCCCGTCGCCCTTCTCGCCGCTTCGATGACCTTCATGAGGCATTCGGAGGCCGTGCCCACGCCTTCGGCTCCCTGGCGGTTCATTTCGTAGGAGAGAAAGTTAAATCCCTCGTTCTCATCAAAGAGGACGAGAGAGCGGGAGCGTCCGTGCTGAGCCGAAAGATTCTCCCAGTTGCCAATTTCGGCGTACTGGGCAGCCGTAACCATCCCTCCCCAGCCTGCACGCAGATAAGCGCCCGCAATCATTTTTCCGCTGCCGCTCGTTTTGCCCGAACCGGTTCCCCCACATGCGTGCACATGCTGGAAGGCCTCAAACGCATAGAAAAATTCATCCGGCCAGAGCCTCAGCAGCGGCGCGTTCAAATCTTTGATGAAAGACATGCCGCACCCCCCTTAGCGATCTATATCGTGCTCCTGACCGTGTTTCTGCTGCGGCTCCCGTTCCGGCGCCACGTCTCGCGTGTACGTGGCGCTTCCCGGCGTCGCCTGCGGCCACTCTGAGGCCTGTTCCGGTTGCGGTGCTTCGGGCCCGCTCAAGGCCCGTCCCCAGGTCGGTTCTTCAACCACTTTTTCCCGAATGTCCTTTACCGCGTCTGCTAATCCCTTCCACACGTCTGTCATGATGTTGCCCTCCTAAAGGGCTTTCTTAGCTGTTCAATTCGCCCATAATCTTGCCGAGCTTTTTGTAACCCAAGACTCCGCCCGGCAGCGCCGTCAGAAACCCCACCATCAACGCTTTCAGCAACGCGCTTTTCTTTGAGTCCCCGCCCCATTCTTCCTGAGCCAGGTACGTAATCAGGCTCAGAAGAATGGCGAGGGCCAGGCCAATCGGAATCGTGATGCTTTCGATTTCCAGCCCGAGCCCCGCAAGCGGGATCGTCACCAGCCCGACGAGTTCCGCCGTCCCGAGCGCTCCGCCGGTGATAATGGCGAGCGCAGCAATTGCAGGATGCAGGCCGAACATACGGCGCATTTTCTCAGCCGTTCCCGGCTCGCGTACTTCCTCGACGAATTCCCGCCTCTCTTCCTTC
>PLQW01000104.1 GCA_003160215.1 Acidobacteriaceae bacterium | reverse complement strand
CGCTAAAGCGCCGCTCTACCCGCCCTCGACGAATTCTATTCATCGGCTGAGGATGCTACAGCCCTCTTGACTGCCTTCCAAGCCGAAATCGTCACCACGGGTCTAGCTGATCGGCGGAGCGGGACAACATCGACACATACCGCAGGCGATGCTTGGATTTGTTCCGCCCCGCTCGATCAAAGCCGACTCAAGCCATCGCGTGCTCGGCGATTCGTGCGGAGGAAAAGTTCATTACCTCAGGCCGCACCAACCGGTCGAAATCCGTGTACATCATCCTGATCAACTCACGATGCGAGCCCGCATTGAAGGCGATCTCATCGTCTTCCGTCAAGGTCTCGTCGACGTATACAGGGATACCGTATAGGTTGCCGAACGGAGGCATGGCTCCCGTCTCGCAGTCGGGAAAATGCTGCTTGAACTCGCGTTCGCTGGCCAGTTCTGCATCCTTGACGCCCACCGCTCTCTTCAGAGCAATCAGGTCCACCTGGTAGGACGCCGGCAGCACCGCCATGGCGAGGGCGCCGTCGAGTTTCACGATTACGGTCTTGGCCAGATATTTGCCCGAGATATGCGAGACCGCGGCAATACCCTGGGCGGTATAAGCCTTGGAGTGAGAGATGACGACGTATCTCACTTCATGGCCGTCGAGGAAGGCTTTGACTTTGGTGAAATGCATATCGAACTCCTCGCGACATTCCGCGGGCCGACGGCCCGGAAAGATAGGGTTGATGCAACGAGCTAGTCCAAGGCGACGTCGACGGCCTCTTTCATTCGCTCTGCTTGTTTGCTGGATTCCGCGAGGTTACTCGCGCTTGCTCGAGAAGAGCTTTGACCATCCGGGCTACCTCCCTACGGTCGGTTGACCCTCGTGTAACCCCAGTGTAGTCTGGCCGGCACAGGGCGCAAGCACAGCCGTCACATTACCCTTGTGACAGTGCAGAATCGCGCCATAAGCCAGCGGAGTTGTCATTAGGAGCGAAGCGAGGAATCTGCTTTTGTTTCGCGCTGGAACAACCGCCGGAGAAACAGCAGAACCCTCACGGCTTAAGGCCGTTCGTGATGACAACTCAAAATGACACTGGCTTGCCGGGCGATGCCCAGCCTCCTCCCATCCTTGACGGCTGCTCGCACGGCGCAATACAGTCGAGTTATCCGGAGATGAGCCTTGGATACCCTGGTCGGGAAAAGCATCCTTCATTACAAAATCGTGAGACAACTGGGCGCCGGCGGTATGGGCGTGGTTTACGAAGCTGAGGACACTCGGCTCGCCCGCCAGGTAGCGCTGAAGTTCCTCTCCAGGGACATCGAGCAGGACCCGTACGCTCTGGAGCGGTTCAAGCAGGAGGCGCGTGCCGCCTCGGCCTTGAACCATCCCAACATCTGCACCATCTATGCCATCGAGGAATGCGATGGCCAGCACTTCATCGCCATGGAGCTGCTGGAAGGCCAGAGTCTGAACGAGAAGATCAACGGGCACCCGCTTCCGGTGGACAAGATCATCGACATCGGTGTTCAGATCACGGACGCTCTCGACGTCGCGCACAGCAAAGGCATTGTGCATCGAGACTTGAAGCCGGCCAATATTTTCATCACTACGCGGGGCCAGGCGAAGATCCTGGACTTTGGGCTGGCAAAACTGACCTATGACCGGCATTCCGTGGTGGAGACCGTGGCTGGTAATGCGGTGACGATCGCTCCGGCGCACCTGACGCAGCCTGGCACTGCGGTGGGTACCATCGCCTATATGTCTCCGGAGCAGGCTCGGGGGGAAGAGCTCGACGGACGTAGCGACCTGTTCTCCCTGGGGGCCATCTTCTACGAAATGGCTACGGGGAGGATTCCTTTCGACGGCAACACCTCCGCAGTTGTTTTCCAGGGCATTCTCGATCGCAACCCTCGGCCTCCCATCGAATTGAATCCAACGATACCGTTCAAGTTGGAGGAGATTATCTCCAAGGCGCTGGAGAAAGATGTGGAACTGCGTTACCAGAGCGGGGCGGAAATACGCAGCGACCTGAGGCGGCTGAAGCGGGACGGCACCGGACAATCTTCGACAGCAATCGCGGCTGCGTCAACGTCCTATCCCGCCGCGCGTGGCAGCAGCCCGGCGATGCAATCCAGCAGCAGCGCAGTCATCCTCGATGCCGCCCGGCGTCACAAGAGCGGCGCCAGTCTCATCCTGGTTCTCAGCTTGGCCATGATCGCCGCCGGATTGTACGGCATCTACACCTGGATTTCCCGGTGGCGCGGCGACTCCGGCCCGGTACCCTTCCAGAACATGAGCATGGAGAAGATCACCAACTCCGGCAAGGCATTGCTGGCGACCATCTCCCCAGACGGCAAGTACGTAGTGAATGTGACGGATGAGGGACACGGCCAGCGGAGCCTCTGGATGCGGCACATCGCCACCGGCAGCAACACCCAGATCATGCCCGCGACCGAGGTCAGTTATTCCGGGCTCACCTTCACGCCCAACGGCGACTTTCTATACTTCGTCCGGATTGAGCCGGACAAACCAGGTGTAGGGTTTCTGTACCAGATTCCAGTGCTCGGAGGCACACCGCGCAAGCTGGTTGAAGATGTAGACAGCGCCGTCAGCTTTTCACCGGACGGCCAGCAGATGGTCTACCTGCGAGACAGTTCTTCGGAGGCGAGTTCCAAACTCATCGTTGCCCATGCCGATGGTAGCGGCGAACGAGTCCTGGCCGCGCTTCCTCTGCCGGGATACTCCGACCCTGCCTGGTCGATCGATGGTAAGTCCATTGCGGCTGCGGTGCTGGATCCTGGCAGTCAAAATCTCGGCAGAATCGTGTTGCTCAATCCGGCGGACGGAAAAGAGAAGACCGTATATGCGGGAACTGCCCTGCTGCACAAGCCCACTTGGATGCCGGACGGGCGCCACCTGGTACTTATCTTTCACGACATTTCCAGCGACTGGAATGGACAGATTGGGGCGATCTCTCTTACCGGACAAAAGCTCCATCGCATTACCAACGATCTCAATGTCTACAGCAATTCCACGCTCGGCGTAACCCGGGACGGAGAACAACTGATTGCAATTCAAGTTACGCCCCTGGCCGGTGTGTACACGCTAAGTTCGGACGCAAACTCCGGCCCCAATGCAACCGAGGTGGACAATCACGGCGACATCGCTGTCGGCTGGCTGCCGGATGGACGGTTGCTGGCGATGGACTACGACAGTCACATCGCCGTGATGAATGCCGACGGCAGCAACCGCAATGTGATCTACAAGGAACGCCTGCCGATGGGCGGTCTCTCGATTTGTCCGGACGGTGCACATGCCCTCTTCTTTATGCCTAATAGACAGACGAAGGCCATCAACATCTGGCGCCTTGACCTGCAGAGTGGCCGCGCAACCGTACTCACCAATGGAAAAGTGGACCAGAATGCCGTCTGCTCACCCGACAGCAAGTACTTTCTCTATACCAGCCTGCAAAAGGGCAAGCAGGTGTTGATGGAAATGCCGCTCGCTGGCGGGGAATCCAAACAACTAAGCGACAAGTTCGTGAGCTTCGCTGCTATCTCGCCGGATGGAAAACAAATCGCAGCGCTTACGGCCTTCGGTACCGGTGTCAATTCCAAAGCCATGGTCGAGATTATCCCTTCGCAGGGAGGATTACCGGTAAAGAGCTTTGCGCCCAGCCGCTTTATTTCCACCAGCTTCCGCTATTCTCCCGACGGACGGTCCCTCTACTACGGGGTCACCAATAAGGGCGTCTCCAACCTGATTGTGCAGCCTATCGGCAGCGAGTCCGCCTCCGTGGTTACCCATTTCGACGACTTGCTCATTTACGGGTTCGACTACGATTGGAAGAACAAGAAGCTGGCTGTCGCGCGCGGGCGGTCCAACGATGACGTCGTGCTGATCACGCAGCAACAGGCGCAATAGGCCAATCGCTTAATTTGCGGACCTCCTACCAATAAATACCAGCGGTTCTTTGTAGTGCTCTTTGGTGGTCCCATTAG
>PLQW01000185.1 GCA_003160215.1 Acidobacteriaceae bacterium | reverse complement strand
GCGGGCCTGAAGGCCCGCACTACCTGTATGGTCGATGCACCGATTCTGGAACGCCTCTAGCGCATCACAATTGCGCGTTGTGCCTTCACCATAAGTGAAAGCGGAGCAGGCTTTCGACTCTGGCCCGGCGGGCGAGCGCCAGCAACAGCAGGCCGAATCCGCAGAGCACTGCGAGGCAGAAATAGATGTCGATGTACGAAAGCAGTTGGCTCTGGACCAATATCTGGCCTTGCAGAAGCTGCAGTGCGCCGAGGGCCGGATTGCTCGCGCCTCCTCCGTTGCGCGCTATCAGGTGCGAGTACTGAGACAGCGTCGACCGTACCGCTGGGTCTAGCCGGTTGGCGGTGCCCACCAGCCGGGAGGAGTGGAAGGTCATGCGGCGGTCAAAGATGACCGTCGCGGCCGTCACGCCCAAGGTGTTCCCAAGTTGCCGCACGAAGAAATAGGTGGTGTCGACTTCGCTTAGATCGGCCGCGGCGGCGGCTGAGGTCGCTACGTTCGACGCGCCTACTAATACCGGCGCTACCGAGAATCCCTGCAGCAAGAGCAGCGGACCAAGCACGATCCCTGGAGTATCCGGCGTCCAGATATAGAGAAACGTGACGCAAGTCGCGATCAGCAGGAGCATTCCCAGTGCGATGGTGAGCCTACCACCCCACCGGGGTACCAGCACACGAAGCGATAGGAACAGCCCGATGCCAAGTCCACCGCAGTACAACGAGATGAATTGTCCGGTCTGGGCGGCGTTGTAGTCCTGGACGTGCCGAAGGTACTGAGGAACGACATACAACCCTGCTCCTAGGATGGCGCCCAAGATCATGATGACCGAGAAGGAGGCGCGGAGCGGAATTTGACGCCACATGGTGCGGAGATGAAGCACCACGTCCGGGTTTTCCGGACGGCTGTCCCACCACAGGAAGAGTGCAAAGAAGACAACAGCCCCGGCCAGGCATCCGTCGATCAGGGGCGATTGAAACCACAGATCGCGCTCTCCCCGGCTCATGGCTATCTGAAACAGGATCAGTCCCGATATCAGGAAGCCCGCCCCCCAAAGATCCAGGCCGGAGTTTCCGGCTGGACGGGTGAGCCGCCCGGCAGGCAGGAACTTCCAGATCAGAATGACGCCAAGGATGAGGAAGGGGAAATCCAGAAGGAAGGCCACGTTCCAATGGAAGGCATCATCGATCGCTCCCATCAGGATGGGATAGGCGATCTGGAAGATAAGCAACTCACCATAAAGCCAGCTCGCGGCGATAAGCCGAGCACGGCCGGGGAACATCAGCCCCGCCAGAATGACGGCGCGCACCAGGAATGCTCCCCCGCCAAAGCCCATGACGGCGCGCGCGATGAGTAGGGTAGTCAGACTGTGTGGACTGAGAAAGCAACCGACCGCCCCCAGCGAATACAGCAGAATGCAGAGCAGGAAGTGGCGACGAGCGCCAAAGACGCGCGTCAACCACGCGGTGAGGGCTATGGAACAAAGGAACCCCAGATTGTAGAGAATGAGGACCCAACTGATGGTGTCGGAACTGGCGGCTACGTTGCCCTGCATGTCGGGCAAGATCACGTTGATCGATAAACGGTTGGAGATCTCGATGGCGGTGACGAGACCGACGCTCATCAAAATCGCCATTCTTTGGAAGTGCGTGAGCTGGGCCAAGCCCTGGGTGACGAACCGGCCGTATTCTTTTTCCCAGGCTTCACCACCGCCGGGAACATTGGCGCCAAGATAGCTCATGGGTGATTTTTCTCCGGCTCAACGAGTGTAAATCGTGGCCTCGACGTTCATGCCCGGGCGCAGCACCAAATGAGGGTCCTTCGGTAGATTGACGAGGACCTTCACCGGAATGCGCTGCACCACCTTGATGAAGTTGCCGGTCGCATTCTGCGGCGGCAACAGCGCCTGCTCCGAGCCCGTAGCGCCCGCAATGGAATCGACGGTCCCGTCGAGCGACTTGCTGTAGGTATCTACGTAAACCCGAACGCGCTGGCCGGGGCGTACCTTGGCCATCTGCGTCTCCTTGAAGTTCGCGGTCACAAATACCCGGTCCAGGGGAACGATGGTGAACAGAAGCTCTCCGGGCGAAACGTACTGGCCGAGATTCACCGTCTTCTGCGTCAACTGTCCGCTGATGGGAGCGGTAATGGTGGTGTAAGCCAGATTGAGTTCGGCTTGCTCCAGGGCAGCCTTCGCGCGTTCGACATTAGCGAGGGCGGACTTATACGTGGCTTCCGTGATCGGTATCTGGCCTTCCCGGGCCTTCGCGCTCAGCAGCGACGATTGCGATCGCGCCAGCCGTGCCTTGAAGGAATTGGCATTGGCCCGGGCGATATCGACTGCCTGTTGGGCCGCAGCCAGTTGCTGCTGAGCAGCTTCCAGATCGCTGGCGGCCACCCGCGCCGTCGCTTCCACGGCATCATATTGATACTTGGAGACGTCGTCGGTCGCAAGCAGCGGCCGGTAGCGCTCCAGGTCGGCTTGCGCCCGCTTGCTCGTGGCCTGCTTCGCGGCAAGATTCGCCTTGGCCTGCAAGAGATTGGCGGTAGCCGCCTGCACCAACTGAGCCTGCGAGCTGGCATAATCAGCCGCGTCGGATTCCTTTTGGGCCGTGGCGCTGCCCGTATCGTTGGTGGTCGTCCCACGCGCAAGCGTGATCTGAAGCTCGGCTGAGTTGGCCTCCGCCTTCACCACGTCAAGCAGGGCCCGCGCCTGGTCCACCTGTGCCTTGTATTCGCGCGGATCGATCTGTAGCAGCACCTGTCCTTGCGTCACGGGAACGTTGTCATTGATCATGAGTTGCACAACGTACCCCGGCACCTGCGGCGCAACGGCGGTAATGTGACAGGCCACCTGTGCATCGTCGGTCGTGACATGACCCATCCAGATCCAGCAAAGGATCAGCAGCACGATCACCACCACGGCAATCAAGGCCTTCGTCAGCGTACTGAGACCCTTGAATCCCTCCCATAACCGTTTGGGAGGGCTGGGGGACGGGGACGCAGCAGCGGAACGTGCCGGTTCGGATGCCGATGTCACTGGGGGAGAACCCATAAGCCTGCTTCCTCACTTGGAATAAGTGTCTTCGATGTCACCCATGGCGCGCGCCAGGTTCGCCCGCGACTGGTTGAAGCGGTAGAGCGCCTCGATCTGGTTGTCACTGGCGCGGGCAAACTCATCCTGCGCCGTGATCACTTCGATGTTGGTGGTCACGCCCGCCTGGAAACGGCGTTGCGCTTGAGCGACTTCATCGTTGGCGAGGGTCATGCCTACGTTTGCCACCTCGACAGAATTGCGTGCCGATTCGAGTTCGTCGAGCGCAGACTTCACCTCGCGCACAATGCGCAACTCCAACTGGCGCCGGTTTTCCTCGATGCGCTGTTCCTCCAGCGATGCGCGCGCAGCTTCGGCTTGGATTCTTCCTCCGGTGAACAGCGGCAAACTCAATCCCAAAGCATAGGTGTAGGCGGGAATGCCGTCATTGAAATGTTCGCCCTGGTAATACCAGAAGCCGGAAAAGTCCAGTTGAGGCAGGCGCTGCTCGGAGGCGGATTTGTGGGCGAGGTTCGCGATACGCTGCTGCGACGCGATCGAACTCATCTCGGGACGATTGGCGAGCGCCCGGTTCAGCATAGTTGGACGATCATAGACAGGCAGCGCGAAAAATTCCATGCGATCGGCGGCTTCGGCCTCCTGGTCGAGGGGAAGATCGAGCAACTCGGCCAGGACATAGGCCGTAGTCCGCGTCGCCGTCTGCGCGTCGATCAAACCCTGCTTCTCGTTCTGCAATTCCACGTTGGCGCGCAAAGTGTCGATCTTCAAGCCGACGCCGGTCTTCTGCAACTCCTCGGCTTGCCGGAAAAGCCGCTCGGCCAGCGCCACGCGGGCTTTGGCCGCTTCATACCTCGCCTGCGCACGAAGGACCAGCAGATACTGGCTCACCACGGCAAGCGACACCGTCTCGCGAGTGACGCTCTCCTCGGCTCGCGCTCCCCGCGCCCCCTCCTTGCCGATCTGGTAACCGCGGATTTGCGGCAGGTCGAAGATGGTTTGAGAAAATGCAGGTCCGGCTTCGACATATTGGTAAGGGCCGGCGGGCAGACGTTTGGATCTTTCTACACTCTGAAAGTTGTATTGGTTGAGCGAATCGTTGGCCACGAGCCCGGCCTGGGGCAACAACGGCGCACGGGCGATCTGGCGGTCGCGCTCGCTCTCCAAGGTGACCAGGTGGGCCGCGAGCCGCTGCGGGTTCTGCTTCAACGCAAGTTGGACCGCGGCTCTCAGCGTCAGGCGCAGCGGTGTTGCCGAAGGGGCGGGGGAAAACTGCGGAAGGGTTTGCGCCGCACCATACAAAGGAAGGAGGACCAGCCAAACCAGTACGCCTCTACGACATTGCGATCGCCTTAGCATTGTTAAACTCGGCCCTGCCGTTGGTTGCCGCGATTTCGCGTTGGCAACAGGAATAGCACGGCGTTCTCTTCCCCGGACATAAGGTGTAAGGAATTTTAGTCAGAAACCGACGATATGCGAAATCTGGGGAGATGCCGTCTGCAAAAAGGCCGGCACTGTTCTGTGGGAGCCGCCAATTCGCGCTTTCTTACGAATGGGTGAAGACTACTATCCTGCTGAGGGTGAAGAGCTAGGGATGGACGAGACAAGCATCCCACCCAACCAAGGACGGGTTGTGGCACCCTCCCCCGGTTACAATCTCTGTGATGTATTTTGAGATCGTCGGCGAGATCAAGCGGGTCGAGGTGATCGCGACGGCTCTGGGAGTTCGCGACCGCAAACGATTGTGGAGAGCCTATGGCCGCGGCTCCTGGCGCAAGCTGAAAGGTATCGCCAGCATCAAACTTAGAGATGGCGCACTGGTGATCGCCGAGTTACATCGGCATGAAGCCCATGGTATCGGTAAGAAGGAATTCAAA
Source organism: Acidobacteriaceae bacterium (assembly GCA_003160215.1). Lineage (GTDB taxonomy): Bacteria > Acidobacteriota > Terriglobia > Terriglobales > Acidobacteriaceae > Bog-257. Next base: position 40,311 of record PLQW01000185.1, on the reverse strand, counting down.
ATCAAACGGCTCGTCGCGCAAGAAGGCTAAAGGCGAGGCCTTCGTCCTTTGCGTGCGTAATGAAGGCTACCCGGCATCTCTGGAACGGAGGAAGCTGTATCCCATCGTTCAGGATGCGTCCGCGGCGAAGCATAACCTGGTGCGCATCATCGACGAATCTGGCGGGGACTACCTCTATCCGGAAGATTACTTCATCGCGCTTCGCCTGCCAGCAAACGTAAAGCTCGCTCTATCGAGAGCATCTTAGTTCCAATCCAACGAAGGAACCACACACTGGGCCATGATCGGAAAGAACCCGAATCCCTTCAGGGGCTGCACATGTGGCATAGTTCCCACCGAAAGTAGCGAGTCATGAGGTGCCCCACCCAAGCAAAAGCGGCTTGAGTTGACAACGCCTTCTCTTTGATCGTGGGCACCCTGTACGCGGTTACGTGAGCAGCTCTACGGCGCCGCTACCCAGGTCGTAGTAACCTGCGACCACTTTTACTTTTGCATCTTTCGTGAGTTGCGCAATCACGGTCGATGCCTCGCGCAACAGGGTCGCCTGGATCTGGGCATTCGCTTTGGCCGCCGCTTCCAGATTCGGTCCACCCCGATCCACGCCCGGCTGGATGTGAGGAAATAGAGAGCTGATCTGACCGGGTACCTCTTTGCCTTGGATCGTGGCTTTTACCGCTCCGCAGCCAGAGTGTCCCATCACAAGAATTACCTTCACGCCCAGAACCGCGGCTCCGTATTCGAGGCTGCCGATGATCTCCGGCGTAATCACATTTCCCGCCACTCGGGTCACGAAGATATGTCCAATACTCTGATCGAAAACCAACTCCACCGGTACTCGCGAGTCCGCGCAGGACAGTACCGCGGCGAATGGCTCTTGTTTGTCGACGGTGTGTTGCTTGAGGATAGCCAGGTCATGCTCAAAGGAAGTTAGCTGACCGGAGATGAAGCGCTTATTGCCGGCCATCAGCTCGGCCAATGCTTCCTCCGGGGTGAGCGTACTTTGCGCCGCCGCTGTAGGCGGAAAGGCAAGCTCCATGCCGCCGGTGAGCAAGCTTACAGCCGCCCCAGCCAAACCCATCTGCACGAATTGTCGTCTTGAAGGCACCTGATCCGAAACAAGTTTGCTCATATGTTTCCTTCGCTAAAGTATTTTGCACAAGGGTTCGCGCTCACAATCGCCGTTTCCAGCCGTTTCAAAGACGACTTTGCAAATACTCTTCCGACGCGGCGCAATTGTGCGACCGACATTATGCAACGGATTCCGGAGTGGCAGCAACCAAAAACGCAAGTAGCGCGCGGCTGTGATCTCCCACCGTTTCACAACATTTTGCGGAAAAGCTGTAAGGGCCCTCACCGAAGCTGCTCTTGCTTGGGCGGGACACTTCGCCCTCCTACTCTTCCTCCGGCGTTTGGTCCGCTTTTTCTTTAGCGTCCTTCTCCGCGGCTTCGGCTCCCGGCATGATGTTGGTCAGTGGCGCCTTACGCTGCTCTTCCAGTTCAGGATGTGGCAGTGGCTTGCGTGGCAGCATCTGGTCGCGCATGGCGGTGTTGTACACGAAAATGGCTTCCACCGTCGCAGCCTGTGCAAGGTCCTGCGGTTGCAGGCGCTCGTAGGTGTCCATGTTCGAGTGGTGTGTACGCGAACCGTAATCGAGCGGGTCTTGAATGAACTGGAATCCCGGAATGCCGACCGCGTCGAAGGCTTCGTGGTCGGTACCTCCGGTATTGCGCATCGTCAGTGTAGTGACGCCAAGCTCCTTCAGCGGCTCAATCCACTGGGCAAAGATTGGCGCGATAGCCGCGTTCTCCTGAAGGTAAATGCCGCGGACCTTCCCGCTGCCATTGTCCACGTTGAAATAGCCGGAGATCTTCTGCTGATCGGGCTTGAGCTGTACCGGGCCAGCGGGCTTGCGTACCCACTCCGGCAGCTTGAGCTGATCTGGTGCAGTGGACAGCGGCACATTGCCGAAATGCTGTTTTACGTAACCGTAGGAACCGAACTCGCCTTCTTCCTCGCCGGTCCACAACGCGACGCGGATGGTGCGACGCGGCTTCACCTGGAGCGTATTGAGGATGCGCATCACTTCCATGGCAACAACCATGCCCGCCCCATTGTCGGTTGCGCCGGTGCCAGAAGCCCACGAATCGAGATGTCCGCCAACCATCACAACTTCGTCTTTCAGTTTCGGATCGGTGCCGGGGATTTCGGCGATGGTGTCATATCCGTGCTCGTGATCGCCGGTAAATTTGGTGTCCACGTTCATCTCCATCGTGACCGGGACGTACGCCTTCAGCAGGCGGTATACCCGCCCATAATTCTCAATGGCCATAACCACAACGGGAAGCGGGTTCGCGGTCTCCCGTTTGTACGCCTCCCAGCCGAAGCCGGCGCTACTGTCGTCGAAGATGGTGCCGCCGGAGCCCCCACCATCACGGCCGTCGCGGCTTGGGGTGATGACCGCCAGCGCGCGCTCGTCCGCCAGAAACTGTCCGACCTTCTGGCGCAGTTCCAGACGCTTCATGTACTGCTGGAGAAACTCTTCCCGATTGCGCGGCTTGAGCGGATACTCGGTAAGCTTTTTCAGCTCCGCATCATCTAATCGCACAAAGAGCGGCTTATCGACCGGAGGCACATCTCGCATGGCGCCAAAGAGCACGACCTTTCCGGCCAGTTTTCCCTTGTACTTATCGAGGCCCCTGGCGTCCTTGACGTCAATCCAGATCGCGGGCGCATTGATCGCGCCATTCGTCGCCGGAGACCACGGGGCTGCCTGCGCGATGAACACCGCCGCATCGGGCGCCGTCATGCGGACCCAGGTGTTGAGTTGTTGCCACCCCATCCCGAACTCGCCCCAGTCCTCGAGGTGCGCGTTGCTGCATCCCATCGCGGTGAACTGATCGCGCGTCCACTCATTGGCGTGTTTCAAGTTGGCCGAGCCGGTCAAGCGCGGTCCGATGTCGTCGTCCAGCGCCGAGGCATACTCCATCGCATGGGAGTGGCCGAGCCCTTCATCCCGAATACGCTGGTACATGCCGTAATCGAGCGTCTCACGCTGCGGTTGAGGCAAGTCATAGGATGGCTGATTCGCATTTGCGGAGGCGGATTTGGATTTGTCGGCAGCAACGGCGAAGAGGCTGAGGGTGAAACCGAGGAAGACAGCAAAGAAAACGCGCACGTATCGATAAGGCATCGGGCGAAGAACTCCATTCCAAGAGAAAAACTTGACCTCGGAAGAGTATCAGAAAGATCGCTGGCGGGCGGCGGCCACGAGGCTGCAAGTCGATGGCTTCCTCGATTTTGCGACGGCGGTAGCAGGGGATGCCCAGCGGAGAGGCGAGTTCCAAAATAGAACGCTGATTTGACTTTAGCGCGTCAGGGTAGGGGAAGCGCCGCACGACCCGTCCTACCAGATACACTAATTCTGAAATCGATTCGAGACTCAGGGCTGAGAGGCGACAACACTATGGCGCAAGAAATCCTATCGATGGCGATCCTGGAAGCGCGGCCCGGCAAGCAGGAAGAACTGCTGGCGACGTTACGAGAGCTGTATACCATGATGCATGCCAAGGGCTACTGTCGCGATTCGCTGCACTGCGATTCGTCGCGCCCCGACCGCTTTCTGCACTTGCGGCGCTGGACCTCGTCTGCGATGCGTACCGAAGCCCAGGTCGACCCCGAGGTACATCGCTATTGGCAATTGCTGCCGGAGCTATGCACCATCCCGATTGTTTACGAGAGCCTGGAGAAGGTGTTCGAAAGCTAGGAAGGCGGTTGTTGTCCTGGCGTCTCTTTGGGCGGCATCTTATGGCCGGTGTCGTTTCCTGCCCGGACAGACTTTACGTGCGTCTTCTTGCGATGATGCGAAACCGGGGGACGAAGCGCAGCTTGCACCTTGCGCTCGGCTGCGCGGGGATCGTTCTCGTAAGTCGGGTCGAACATCGCGATGACGGAGATGGCGCGAGTGCTGTAGCGTCTGGCCCACTGGCTTTGGATCAGCGTAGTCTGAACCGCTTTCCAGTGCTCGGTTGCTGGTTCCGCAGTGCTTACGGGCTGGACCGAATCGCGGTCGCTGGCGTCATCGTTTATGGCGCCGAGAAACTGGGTGAATTCCTCAAGATTCACGCCCATCTGAAACACAAGCTGGCTTAATGCCATCTGCTGAGACGCGGTCAGATGATCGAAGAAACGGCAGTAGGCCCTCGCATTGTAGGTGGCCTGAATGGCGGAGATGCGCAACAACTTCGTGGCATCTTCTTCGGTCAGTTGCGGTGACAGCGCACGGGTCCTGATCTTCTTGCGAAACTTTTTCTTCTTCCATGCGTTCAGATCACGATCGAACTGGTCGAGTATGTTCTGCAGCCTTGCTGAATCAAGCCCTGCCGCCTGCCACAGTTGAGCGGTGGAAGGCTCGATAAACGGATGGGGATTGAGAGGGTCGCGTTGTAGGTGCTCGGTCGCGGCAACATCGAGACCGAATCCCGCGCCAATAAGCGGGCGGCTGGTTTTGGGATCGGGATAGGCCGCCAGGACCCAGCCTTCGTGGCGGCTGTCGCGAAGGACACTCATCAAGCTGTTCAGGCCGAACTTGATGTCGGAGTCTTTGAAGTCAAACAGGGTTTGGGAGGAAAGTAATGGGTCATGAGTTCCCTGCGGCAAGGTTTGCCGCGTAAGGGCCGCAGATGGCGAGGGTGACGCTTGCACTGGAGACGGTTGTTCCCGAGTCGTCGATGGAGTTACTTGGCCCATGGCCCGCCCGGAGGCCGCCATCGCGAACACGAGTGCCGCAACTAGAATGTGCTGTTTTGTGAACGTCATCTATAGTGGCGCTGCCGATCTAAGCTGGATTATGCATCAACGTTGAGGTGTCATCCTGAGCGAGCGGAGCGAGTCGAAGGACCCCTATAGCCGCGGGCAATCTCAGTGTGGCCGCGTGGCGCTCCAACAAGTTTGAGATTGCTGGCGGCCAAAGGGTTCCTTCGACTCCTCGCTGCGCTCGTCGCTCAGGATGACACCCAAAAAAGTACGTGCGGTCATGAATAATCCAGGCTAAGCCTTCTTTATGGCAATACACAATAACCGAAAATGGTTGCGTTAGGAACAGGCAGATTCGCGGGAAAGCTTGGCCGCGGGCTCAGGTGGGTACGGTTACCTGGGATGGGGGGCCGGTCGAGTCGTTTGACATCGGTAAGATACGATATGTATATACGACTAAGATAAGATGTATATACAAGCGAGGCTAAGCTCATGACTGTGACAATGACGTCAATCAGGCTGGACACGGAGCTGGCGGACGAGGCAGCGAAGATCCTGGGGGTGAAATCCCGCACCGAGGCGGTCCACGTGGCGCTTCGGGAAATTGTGGCGACGAAGCGATTCAAGGACTTGATGAGAAAGCACAGGGGAAAGCTCTCGTTCGCGGGGCACGATGAGTGACCTCATCCTCTTCGATACCGACATATTTCTTGACGACCTGCGGACGGGCCGCCACCGGGAGCGAATCGAATCGGTCAGCGGGCTGGTCAGAACGTCTTCGGTAGTGTTGGCGGAGTTGTGGCGCGGCGCCAGGAAGCCGGCGGAGCGGGAATTTCTGCGGGCCCTGCAGCGCAATCATCCCGTTCTTACTCCCACGGCAGGGAACTGGCTGGAGTCGGGACAACTGCTGGCCAAGATCAGCGCAGAGAAAGGATTTACCCCAGAAAAACTGCGCGACATGCATTTCGATGTGCTGATCGCCCTCACGGCTCGATCTAACGGCGCTCGCCTGATTACCTCCAATCGTGCCGATTTCGAAATGATCTATAGCTATTGCAAGTTCAAGCTTGAAATATGGGCGGCGTAAGGCGAACGAGTTGAAGTAAATAAGACTGCTCAGTTCACCCACGGTGGCGTGGAGTCGCCGTTCTTCTTGCGCACGTCGCGGGTGCTGGGATCGCGGAGGTTGCCGTGTTCGTCGAAGTAGTCATCGTGCCGGTAGTCGCTGCGATCATGCTTGCGCATATAGACCTCAAAGTTGCGCGCCGCGCGCTTGCGCTTCCAGCGGTAATAGGAGTTCCGTAGTCCGAAGGCGCGCTCTGAGGTCGCATAGCCAAAACCCCGGCGGGGCACCACCTTCAGCCAGATATATCCAAAGAGCGCTCCTCCGAGGTGCGCCATGTAGGCGATCGACTGCCCTCCACCGTGTGCGGACGACAGTGCGCCGTACATCGCCAGGGCGATGATACCCATGACGAAGTACTCGGCCTTGATGAGGAAAGGCAGCGGAAAGAGCATCACTTGCGACTCGCCGTGCAGAATGCCGAAGGCCAGCAGCAGTCCGTAGATGCCGCCCGAAGCTCCCACGGTGAGAGTCCGCGGAGAGACACCGAGGAGGCCAGTGAAGGAAACGGCGACCGTAACCAGCGCGGCGCCAATCACGCAGAAAAAATAGAACTGGAGGAACAGGCTGTAGCCCCAATCCTGTTCCAGTTGCGCGCCAAACATCCACAGCGCGAGCATGTTGAACAAGATGTGCAGCACACCGAAGTGCAGGAACGAGTAGGTCACCAACTGCCAGATCTCGCCATGCAGAACCGCAGAGCCTTCCAGCCCAAGATGGAAGTAGGCCCAGTCGCCGAACAAGGCGGTGGCGCTAAACGCGCGCAGGAACCAAAACAGCAGGAAGACGACGCCGTTGGCGATGAGTAGTTCTTTCACCGCCCGCGTGAACGGCGGGAAACTCATGGACATGGTTGACGAGCCGCGTGGCATGGATTACTCCGTTCTCTGCATCGCCGGTGCTCAACGTTCCGGCAGCGGTACTACCGCCAAACTGCGATGGCCCTTGGCATCGAGGGCGCGTACAGCAAAGACTACATTGTCCTTCGACAGCGGCAAAGTGGCCTTGGTGACATTACCCACCGGCTTAACCTGTTGCCAGTCCGCGGCGGTGGTGTCGCGCCACAAGACTTCGTAGCCGGTGGCCAATCCGCCGGGCGAAGGCTCCCACGCCAGCGTGGAATCGTTTTGCAACTCCTTGGTCAACAGACGCACATTCGCCGGCGGCGCCGGAGCGGATGCCAGCGACGCCAGGGTCGCCGCATTCAGGCGCGCCACGTTCGCGGTGTAATCGTAGTCCACGAATTTCGGCAGATCGCCGTATTCGATGCCATTCTCGGTGCGCACGTTCTGGTGCTGATGGTTGTAGTTCTCGCGAAATTCGGTCATCCGCACCGCCGCGTATCCCTGCTCGTTGAAGGAGAAATGATCGCCGCCGCGCAGATAACGATCGTGCCGGAAGACCAGCAAGGGACTCAACGTAGTGGGAGGAAGGTACTCTTTGGCGACCGACGCGATATAGCGCGCGAGTTGCCGCGAAGAACTGTCGCTCTCGCCGCCCAGTGCACGGATGGTCTTAAGCTGCTTCTCGTCGGCGGTCGTGGCAATGCCTTCGGAGAAGACCCGCACCACGTGCGCATCCTGCGAGGTGTCTCCCGGAGTACGGTCTCCGCCCACGATATCGTCATTCAACACTGCCGCAAGGTCCCAGCCAACCGCCTTGGCCATCTTGGCGAAATGGCCGCTACCGTCGAGCCCTTGTTCTTCTCCGGCCACGGTGAGAAAGATGATGGTGGCGGGAAAACGATGCTTGCTGAGCACGCGGGCGCATTCCAGGCTTACCGCCGTGCCGCTGGCGTCGTCGTTGGCGCCGGGCGCGGGTGCCTTAGCATCATTGGCATCGCTGTTGCGGGAATCGTAGTGCCCGCTCACCACGTACATGCGGCCGGCGTTTGCAGGGTCGGTCCCCCGCAGCACGGCATAAACATTGGTGATCTGGATCGCCGTGGGAATACGTGGCCCTGGCTGTTGGATGAACTGATCGGTCCTGACCTCCAGGCAGCCGCCACATTCCCGGGAGTATCGTTCGAATTCTTCGTGTATCCAGTCCGCCGCTGCGTTGATGCCCTTCTCGCTGCCCGGCGGCATGTCCGACGACAGCGTCTGCCGCGTGTAGAAGCTGACCAGCTTCTCGATGGTTTGCTGAATGCGCTGGGGAGAGACCTCGTGCAGGGCCGCAGTAATCTGCGGGTCCGGGATTGCAGGCGAGATGCTGTCCGGCTGCTGAGAAAAAAGAGCAACCGCGAGAACTATCGTCAGCATCAAAACCGCGATTCCATTTAGGATTGAATTCGGAATGAGCATCGGAACTCCAGGAACGTCAGGAATGCTGGCGCGTCTACTACTTGACGGTGCTGCAAAGAGATTCTAAATATAAATACAAGGCGGCGTAGGGGTAATTCTGGTCGCGTGGCGACATCGAGAATCGGGAGGCAATCATCATGGTTATTTGTCCTGAATGTGAAAGCGATCTGGATATCGAAGAAGACGAGGTAGACGAGGGAGAAATCGTTTCGTGTCCTGAATGCGGGACCGATTTTGAAGTGGTGGCCGTGGAGCCTCTTGAACTGACTCGCGTCGAGGATGAGGACGAGGAAGAAGACGAGGACGAGGAAGAAAAAGAGGGCGATGGTGACTACTGAACTGCCTCGCGGCGCCCTCAGACGCGGAGTGTTTGCTGGTTGTGCTTCCCTCCTGTTCCTGGTTCCGGTTGCTGCCGTCGGGCCCCACGCGCTTCAGCCTGCTCCTCCCGTTGTTCAATCCGCTTCGCCAACTCCAAAAAATGACTATGCGCTGATTTACGGCACGGTGTGGGGGCCGGACCAGCATCCGGCGGCTGGCATTCCCGTGACGATTCGGCGGGCCTCCGGCAAAAAGGCGAAGTGGGAGCTGATATCCGACAGAAACGGGGAGTTCGCCCAGCGCGTGCCGGCCGGAGGTCAGGACTATGTAATCCAGGCCAATATCAAGATGCCCAAGGGGCAGCCCATGCCTGAAATCACGGTCCACATCGACGATAATGAGCGGAAAGATGTCAGCCTGCATCTAAACAAGTAGACACTCTCGCAAGGGAGACTGCCCAAGGGATACCGCATGAAGAGAACACTCGGCACGGCCGTGATTCTGCTGATTGCACTGAATTGTCTTGCCTGGCAATTGACGCTGCCCATAGGGGGCTCTTCGTCTTCTTCGGAGGGACGTAAGAGCACTCGCGTCACCTCACGCACTCTTACCGGCGTAGTTCTCGACAAGGGTGACGCTCCCGTGAGCAATGCCGTGGTCTATCTAAAGAACTTGAAGTCGCTTGCGGTGAAAACCGTTATCGCTGGGAACGACGGCACCTATCGCTTCCCCGAACTCTCGCCCAATGTGGATTATGAGATCTATGCGCAGCGCGAAGGCAAGAAGAGTGGCACGAAAGTTCTGAGCCAGTTCGACGATCGCGAGAAAGCCAACATGGTTTTGCGGATCAAGTAGAAGGAAGCTGTCAGCCGTCAGCGAACTTCGCTTTTCGCTAAAGACAAAGGCCGCCATCGTTGGGGGCCTTCGCACCTTCAGTTCAACCCGACGCTAATTGTTTTCGTTGCTGGCGCGCTTCCACGACATGAACTCGCCAATGGTAGAGCCAGTGCCGGAAGAGGTGGCAGCGGGAGCCTTGTAGGACTCGACATCGTGGCGCGTGGCTTCTGCGCCGCCCACGGCACGAATGCTGAGTCCCACTTTCTTTTCGGCGGGGTTCATCTTAATGACCTTGAACTCGAACTCCTGATCAGGCTCCAGCTTGATGGGAGCGCCGTGAGCGTCCGCCGCTTCCGAGTTGTGGCACAGGCCTTCGATCCCATCGGCAATCTCGACGAATGCGCCGAAGCTCGCCAGGCGCAGCACCTTGCCGTGAATGACATCGCCCACGCGGTGCTGCTCGAAGAAGGTGTCCCACACATCGGGCTGCAGCTGCTTCACACCCAGCGACAGGCGACGCTGGTCCGGCTCAATTGCCAGTACGATGGCCTTCACCTTGTCGCCCTTCTTCAGGACTTCGGAAGGATGCTTCACGCGCTTGGTCCAGCTCAGGTTGCTGACGTGGACCAGTCCGTCGATTCCGTCTTCGATTTCGATGAAGGCGCCGAAGTCGGTCAGGTTGCGGACTTTGCCTTCCACCACCGCGCCCACCGGGAATTTCTCATGCAGACTCTCCCAGGGATTCGACTCCAGCTGCTTCAGGCCGAGGCTGATGCGGCGCTCCTGCGGATTTACGTTCAGCACTACGGCCTCAACCTGGTCGCTAATATTGACCAGCTTGGAGGGGTGCTTCATGCGCTTGGACCAAGTCATCTCGCTGACGTGTACCAGCCCTTCGATGCCCTGCTCCAGCTCGACGAACGCGCCGTAGTCGGTCACGCTGATCACGCGGCCGCGTACATGCGCACCGATGGGATAACGCTCCGCTGCGTCCAGCCAGGGGTCAGGCGTGAGCTGTTTGAAGCCCAGCGACACGCGCTGCTTGTCGCGGTCGAACTTCAGCACCTTCACCTGGATCTGGTCGCCCACCTGCACCAGGTCGCGCGGGTGGGTCAGGCGACCCCAGGACATATCGGTGATGTGCAGCAGTCCGTCAATGCCTCCCAGGTCAACGAAGGCGCCGTAGTCGGTCAAATTCTTGACCGTGCCGGTTAGAATTCCGTCTTCGTGCAACTGCTCCAGGGTCTTGGTTCGCTTCTCGGACTGCTCTTCTTCCAGCAACTGCTTGCGGGAGGCGACTATGTTGCCGCGCTTCTTGTTCAGCTTGATGATGCGAACCTCGATCTCATGGCCCTTCAAGCCGTCGAGGTTACGCACCGGCCGCAGATCGACCTGCGAACCCGGGAGGAAGGCGCGAGCGCCCAGAATGTCAACCGTCAGGCCTCCCTTGATCCGATCGATGACGCGCGCCTTGACCGACGCCTTGTCGTTGTACGCTTTCTCAATCTCGTCCCACGCATGCAAACGCTGCGCCTTCTCGTGCGAGAGATGGATGTAGCCTTCTTCGGTGTGGCCGGGCTCGCGCATGACCGCAATCTCATCCCCGCGTTTGACCGTGACGTTGCCTTCGTGGTCGGTAAATTCCGCGACCTGGACCACGCCCTCGGATTTGTAGCCAATGTCCACGACCACGTACTGCGCCGTGACCTTAAGGACCGTGCCGGTAACGATCTGTTCCTCGTTCAGCGCGGCTTCAGTCTGGGCCTGTTCCTGCTCGAAGGTTTCGAGAGCGGTGGCGAAATCTTCCATGGTCGGTTCTTTTTCAGAGCGAGGAGCGGCTGCACCAGCGGTCTCGGCAGGATGAGAGCTGGGCTCAGATGCCTGCTCGACATGAGGCGGCCGGGCCGGAGTGCTGGGCTCAGAGGCTTGCTCGACATGAGGCGGCCGGGCCGGAGTGCTGGGCTCAGAGACTTGCTCGAGGTGAGGCGGCTCGGCAGGAGCGCTGGGCTCAGAGGCTTGCTCGAGGTGAGGCGGCTCGGCCGGAGTGCTGGGCTCGGATGCTTGCTGGGTTTGCGGCTGCTCGGGAGCGCCGGAGTCTTGGGTCGGGGTGGAGGGAGCGTTGGGGGTTTCTTCGAAAGACATGTGGTTGCGTATATACACTCGCGCGCTTTAAGAACACGCAGAGAGCCTTATAAAAACGGACTGCTGGTTTGAATCTTCAGGTGTGATTGCCCGCTTATAGCGGGCTTGGACAACCCAGCGGCCGGATCCTATGGAGCGAGCTCCGCTTCCATGGAACTTCTTCGAATATAACAACCGTGGCGGAGCAGTGTCAAACTTGTAAGTGCAATATTCGCGCTGATTTTACAAGCTTTTTCAGGATTTTTAACCTCCCTGTCAAGTCGGTTGGATCACCGGCCACTGTGACGGCGACACGCGGACCGTTAGGAACTCTAAGACGGTTTGATACTCTGCTCATGGTATGGATTATCTGTGGACCCCGTGGCGTTACACTTACATCACTGCCGGCGAGGCGCCCGCTTGCATCTTCTGCGAACTGCTACGCTCCGGCGATGACCACAAGTCGCTGATTGTCTACCGTGGCGAGCATAACTTCGTTGTCTTGAATGCCTTTCCGTACACCTCGGGCCACGCCATGATCGTGCCCTACGAGCATCTCAACCGCTTGCACAAGCTCCCGTCCCCGGCTGCAACCGAGATGATGGCCCTGTCGCAGCGTCTAGAAACAGCCCTCATCGAGCTCTATCGCCCTGATGGAGTGAATGTCGGAATGAATATTGGCAAAGCTGCCGGCGCCGGCATCGCGGACCATATTCACATGCACGTTCTGCCACGCTGGGTGGCCGACGCGAACTTCATGACCGTAATCGGCGAGACGCGCATGCTTCCGGAACTGCTGGAGACCACGTATCAGCGGCTAAAGGCGAAGTTCTAGGCAGCTGTCAGCTTTCAGAATCGACCTCACCCCCCGCCGGCACTCTTTCAGAGATGGTAATGGCTAATGGCGACTACCCCTTCACCAGCTTTTCCATCTCGCTCTCGTCAATCACGCTGACAGCCAACTCACGCGCTTTGTCGAGCTTCGAGCCGGCTTCTGCTCCGGCGACGACGTAGTCGGTTTTCTTACTTACCGATCCGGCAACCTTGCCGCCTGCATCCTCGATCAGCTTCTTGGCTTCGTCGCGAGTGTGGCGCTCCAGAGTCCCCGTAAGCACGAACGTCTTTCCGGCGAGAGTCGTGGCTCGCTGCTTTTTGTGGCCCTTGAACGTGAGCCCCGCTCCGCGCAGCCGCTCGACCAGCGCCACATTTTTCGGCTCGTCAAAGAACTCGCGGATGCTGGCCGAAACGCGTGGACCGATTTCATTCACCTGCTGCAGCTCTTCTTCTGTCGCCTTCATGAGTTCATCCATCGAACCGAAATGCTCGGTCAGAAATTGCGCGGTGCGCTCGCCGACCATGCGAATGCCCAAGCCATTGATGACCCGCTCCAGCGGCAGCTTCTTCGAGTTCTCGATTTCGGAGAGAATGTTCTGCGCCGACTTCTTGCCCATGCGCTCCAGGGTGAGCAGCTTTTCTTCGGTCAGGTCGTAGATGTCGGCAATATTGCTGACCATTCCATTCTCGACCAACTGATTGACCAGCGCGTCGCCCATGCCTTCAATGTTCATGACTCCGCGCGAAGCGAAATGGCGAATGCTTTCGCGCAGCTTGGCCGGGCAGTTGACATTGACACAGCGATGGTCGGCTTCGCCCTCGGCGCGGACGACGTGTCCATCGCACACCGGACAACGTTCCGGCATGTGAAAGTGACGATGGCCGCGCGGCTTGTCTTCCAGCACCTTCACAACTTTGGGGATGACGTCCCCGCCGCGCTCCACCGTTACCCAGTCGCCGATGCGCACGCCCAGGCGGTCGATCTCGTCCATGTTGTGCAAGGTGGCGCGGCTGACGGTGGTGCCGCCGATCGCGACCGGCTTTAGCGCGGCCACCGGCGTCAGCTTGCCGGTGCGGCCCACCTGCACCAGGATGTCTTCGATTTGGGTGACACCGGAACGCGCGGCGAATTTGTAGGCGATCGCCCAGCGCGGCGCTTTGCCCGTGTACCCCAGCTCGTTCTGCAAGCGCGTGCGGTCCACCTTGATGACGATACCGTCGATTTCGTAGGGCAAGCTGTCACGCTTGGCTTCCCACTCGTGGATGAAGGCCCACACCTCATCAAGGCTATGAACGAGGCGGTGGTTGGGATTGACTTTGAAGCCGGCCGTTTGCAGCGCCTTCAAAGTTTCCGAGTGGCGCTCGAAGATCGTGCGTCCGTTGACGAACAGCGCGTAGGAGAAAAAATCGAGCCGCCGCTGCGCCGTGATGTTCGGCTCCAGCACTCGCACCGTTCCCGCCGTCGCATTGCGTGGGTTGGCAAACTTCGGCAGACCTTGTTGTTCGCGCTCGTCGTTCATGCGCTGAAAGGCGGCCAGCGGCATCAGCAATTCTCCGCGTACCTCGAAGTCGGGCGGAAGGCCGGCCTTCGCCAATGTCTTGGCAGGAATGCTGAGCGGCACACTGCGCACGGTACGCACGTTGAGGGTCACGTCTTCGCCCACCGAGCCATCGCCGCGGGTGATGCCCAGCGCCAGCTTGCCGCCGGCAAAGCGCAAGGCCAGCGACATGCCATCGAGCTTCAGTTCGCAGACGTAGTCCACGCGCGACTCGCCGCTCAACTCGTGGACGCGCCGCTCCCAATCGCGCAACTCTTCCTCGCTGTAAGCGTTGTCCAGCGACATCATTGGCGTCGAGTGCGGAATTTTGACGAAGCCCTCGCGGGGCTTGCCTCCCACGCGCTGCGTGGGCGAGTCGGCGGTAATCAGGTCGGGATGCTGGGCCTCGAGCGCCTTCAGCTCGTTCACCAGGCGATCGAAGTCGGCGTCGCTGATCTCGGGATCGTCGAGCACGTAGTAGCGGCGCTCGTGGTAGCGGATCTTTTCGCGCAGCGCGTCGATCTGGCGCTGCACATCTTTGGCGGCGGACATGGAACAATTATCGCTCAGGGGCTAGGGGTCAGGGGCTAGGGGCTAGGGGTCGGTCGAAGGGTGTCCCATCCTTTCGCCGCTTTTGCGAAAGCGTGGGATACGAAATGTTCGGAGCCGCCAATCCTAATCCGCATTGCGAAGAGCGAAGAGCGAAACCGACGCCTGCCAACCAGCAACCCCGCCTTCGCGTAGAATCAAAAACTGGCAACTGACCACTGACTACTGGCCACTGTCTTGAAACACCTTCTCCACAAGTGGACCCTGCTGATCCTGGCGGTGCTGAAGCCGCTCGGCATCTGGGGCGTATTGGGATTCGCCGCGGTGGACGCGGCCTTTCTCGGCATGCCGCTGGACGCCATCGTCGCCGGCTACGTCTGGGCCAACCCGCAGCGCCTGTTCCTGTACTCGGCGATGGCGGCGGCCGGCTCGGCGCTGGGCAGCATCGTCATCTACCTGATTGGGTACAAAGGCGGCGAGGTGCTGCTGGTGAAGCGCATGGGCGAGAAGCGCTTCAACAAGATCAAGGCCGCATTCGACCGCCACGAATTCCTCGCGCTCATGCTGCCGTCCATGCTGCCGCCGCCGACTCCCTTCAAGCTGTTCGTGCTCTCCGCGGGCGTGGCGGAAATGAGATTTAGCCACTTCCTGACCGCAATCTTCTCCGGCCGGTTTCTGCGCTTCGTGGTGCTCTCGTTTCTGGTGATTCGCTACGGCCCGGGGATTGTGGGATTTGTCGGCGGCATGGTGCACAACCACTGGAGATATGTGATCGCGGCGATTGCCACGGCTTGCCTCGTGGGTTGGTGGATCTGGCGGACGCGGAAGCTAAGGTCGGCGCGGAGGTCCCGGCGGCTGGCGGCGGACGCCCAGCGGTAACCTCGAGCGGAATTAGTCGAAAAAGAAAGCCGGACGAGTTGTCCGGCCTTTGTTGTGCTGACGAGGACTTTAGCGAAGGTTGCGGCTGACGGGGACCGAAGCTGGCTCTGCGGCGTGCTGGCTCACCAGGTATCCGATCCCGAAGAACGCGGCGCAGAACAGCAGGTCGGACACGACTTCCGGGCGGAAGAACGGCAAGCCCGCGACATAACACGTCATCAGGCCGTTGACGGTCTTGGGATACATGTCGCGCCAGACCATCCACACCGCGAAGTTGCTGATCAGGAAAAACGAAACCGAGGCGGTCAAGGAAGCGGCGCCGATGCGCAGCGCCGAGAAGCCCTTGATCAGCACCCCACCTAGCAGCAGCATGGCCGCATACCAGGCCCATGTGACGAAATGATCGGCCGTGAGCGGATAGGCGTAAGTGACCCGCGTCAGATACACGTCGGAAGCGATCAGTAACGCCACCGGAACCCACATCTGCTTACGGGGCATGCGCGCCCCGAAGAACAGCAGGGCAGCGGCGACGGGTGTGAAGCTAAAAGGCATCGCGACAAACCGCAGGTGCACGGCCACGGCCGCAAGTACGAAGAGATATGCCAGCATGTTGACCTCAATCCAAGAGTGCCATTTGATTCTGTACGTCGCGCCGCCGTCCGTCAAGAGGAGTCAGCCTGTGACGCAAGATTTTTGGCAGGGAGAGAAAACATGAGCGTAGGTAATCCAGAGTGTCATCCCGAGCAACGAGCGTAGCGAGGAGTCGAGGGACCCCTATGGCCGCAGCAATCCCAACCTTTTTGTTGTGCCGGGCGGACACATATAGTAGTTCTGCAGCAATAGGGGTCCTTCGATTCGCTACGCTCGCTCCCAATGACAACAACGCAAACAAAGGACTTATGGCGTTTTCAGAATTGGTGTAGTCCGGCAATTCGGGTAGAGCGGCGCTTTAGCGCCGCGTTCGCGCACAGACAAACCGCTTGAGCATTATGCTGTGGGGCGATCTCGGCGCCAGCCTAAAGGCTGGCTCTACCCGGTCTACACCAACCCTGAAACAGCTATAGCCGGACGATCTTGCAGAGTTGTCATTCCTGTTTCAACCTGCCCCAGCAGGTCCGTTGCTCAGGATGACATCTTCAAAATTCATGGATGCAGCCGAAGGCCAGTCCCACCCGGACCGCGCTCTTTCAGGGACCTGCAGGGCCGTGCTCCAGGCTGTCCACGGACGGCGACCGGCTGGAGTTCATCCCCTGCTCCAGCACGTGCAGATCGGGACTGAGCAGGACGTAGCCGCCCAACGGCGTTCTGCCCCGACTCTCCGGATCGGTGTAGCGCAGGTCCTTGAACGCCGCCAGATAGCCGCTGTTCTTACCCTGAAACTTTTGTACCTCCACAAAGGGAAATACCGCCCAATCGAGGTACACCTGCCCTAGGTATGAAGACTTCGCCGCCCGGCTGGCATCGGTTTCAGGCGGCTTATAAAAAACCAGCCCCCGCGATTCAGAATCGACCCGCGGGCCCAGCGAATTCACCGGAATGGTTTCGAAGAAGTCGGGGGTCTCGACAACGCCATGCCAACTGAATGGATCGATCATGTAGGGATAAGCCGCCAGCCGCAGCGGCGCCGCCCCATGGTAGAGGAACGAATTCATAGCGGTCACGGCGCGGCGATGCTGATAGTCGCGGACGCCCCAAACGAGCACCAGACATACCAGGGCGAAGATCGCTCCCGCCCGGCCTCGCGGGCCCTTGCTGCGCGCACCAATTTCCTGGTTGATCAAGCCGAATAGCGCAGGCAGAGTCAGCCCGGCGATGAGCGCGAGCAGGATGACGGGGTCAATGATGTAGACGATATCCCACGAGTACCAGCGGAAGTTGAACGGTTCGAACAAGCGAATGCCGTACGCGGTCGAGTAGTCGAGCAGCAAATGGCTGAGAGCGGCTAGCAGCGCACAGAAGTAGAGATATCCCCAACGGATAGGCAACGGCGGCGGAGCCTCGGGGGAGCGCGCACGAGGTGGCCGGAGTCGCAGCTTCAGACGATGGCCGAGATATACGAAGAGCAGGACCGCAGCCGCAACGAACGGCACACCCACGAAGCTGTGGGTGATTCCGCGGTGATGCTGCAGGGCAGCGATGGAGCCCTTGAATTCCCACAACACGTCGATGTCAGCAGCCTCGGCGGCCAGCACCATCGTTAGTGTCGTGAGGGCGCTCTTACGATTGAAGCCGGCGCGTCCCATACACGCGCCGGTCAGCAAATGAGTGACAGGATCCAAGTCTTTCCTCGGGTGGTTCTGGGCACAGCAAGAGAACTATTGTACGCAGGCGCGCAGAGGAATGAATGGAAGAGTCACTCGTCGCGTAGCGGGTGGGCATCGTCATGTACGGTTTGGCCGGCCAGCAGATCGAGCGCGTGGGGCAGAATCTCGATCACGGCCAGCAGCGACTCCGATGCACCAGTTGGGCTGCCTGGCAGGTTGAGGATGAGCGTGCGCCCACGCACACCGCAAACACCCCGGCTCAGGATGGCGTTGGAAGTACTGGCCATGCCCTCAGAGCGCATTCTCTCAGGAATGCCTTCGATCAGCTTCGAGCACACAGCGCGCGTCGCCTCAGGCGTGACATCGCGATCAGCAATGCCGGTTCCACCCGTCGTCACAATCAATTGGACCTGCTCACTCAAGCGAACAAGCACCGATTCGATCGTCCGCTGATCGTCTGGAACGATCTCCTGATGGGTGACATCGAACCCCTCCTGGCGAAGCAGCTCGGCAGTGGCCGGCCCGGAGCGGTCGGCCCGCTCGCCTCGGGCGGAGGAGTCACTGACAGTCAAGACAGCGGCGGTTCTCATGGTCACTCTACTCCGACTTCGATTTGTCGCGGTGATAGTCGCCGCTCTTTCCGCCCGACTTTCGCACCAGCATAATTTCGCGAATTGCGATGCCTTTGTCCAGCGCTTTGCACATGTCGTAAACGGTAAGCGCTGCGACCGATGCCGCGACCAGGGCTTCCATTTCGACGCCAGTGACGGCGATTGTGCGGGCGAGGCTGCGAATGGCGACTCCGTCCTTCCGCACCTCGATATGAACGTCGACCTTGCTTAGCGGAACAGGATGACACATGGGGATGAGTTCCGCCGTGCGCTTGGCGGCCATAATACCCGCGATGCGAGCGACTTCCAGCGGATCGCCTTTGGGATTTTGCGGCAGGGCCCGCATGACCGCCCGGCTCATCGCCACGAAGGCTCGTGCCTCGGCTTCGCGCAGCGTGGGCTGTTTGGCCGAGACGTCCACCATCGACGCCTGTCCGGCGGCATCGTAGTGCGACAGCTTGTTCGACTTGTGGTTCCGTTTTGCCATCGGTCGAATTTCAGAACAGCAGGACAGTCACCGCTTCTCCGGCAGCGAACCGCTCGCGATCCGGTGGTACCACAATGTAGCAGTTTGAGCCGGAGACGGCCATCAAGTCCCCCGAACCCTGCCAGCGCACAAGTTCGGCCTCCGGCCGCTCGTGGGTTCCGCCCAGCTTCGCCGGCAGAAACCGTGTCAGCCCGGTCTTGGTGGTGAACTCCGTCGTCAGACTGGCTTGCGCAAACGGCAACGGCTGGGGCTTCGAGCCGGCAAGCCCATCGAGCAAGGGCCGCGCGAAGAGTTGGAACGTGACCATCGTGGACACCGGATTTCCGGGCAGCCCAAAGAACGGAATGGTTCGGCCGTAAAGCGCAACCTCGCCGAACACGACCGGCTTTCCCGGCTGAATGCGAACGCCAGTGAACAGGAATCGAGCGTCGAAGGATGCCAGCACCTGTTCGACCAGATCGTACTTGCCCATGGAAACGCCGCCGCTGATCAGCAGCAGGTCGCTTTGCAAGCCTTTGCGTAAGAGTAGCGCTAACTCGTCTGCGCGGTCCGGCGCGACCGGCAGAATCACGGGTTCACCACCAGCGGCATAAACCTGAGCGGCCAAGGAGTAGCTGTTGGAGTTGCGGATTTCGTTCGGGCCAGGCGGCAGATTGATATCCACCAATTCGTCGCCGGTGGCGAGAACGGCAACTCGGGGGCGGCGATAGACGGCGATCTCCGGACGTCCCACGGCGGCGGCGATGGCCACAATAGCGTGGTTCACGCGTGTCCCTCGCGTGACCATGGTCGAGTCCTGGCGAGCTTCGGATCCCGCCGGAACAATATTCTCGCCCGCTCGGACCGGTCGATGAACGGTCACCACGGCACCGCTTCGCTTGGCGTATTCCACCATCACAACGGCATCGGCGGCGGCAGGGACCGGGGCGCCCGTCATGATTTCTACCGCTTCTCCGGCTGCAATTCCGATAGCGCTTTGTTCTGCGGTGGCTCCGGCCTTGATCTCCCCTACGCAACGCAAACTCGCAGGCACTGCAGCGACGTTAGCGGCCCTCACTGCGTAACCATCGCGTGTGGAGCGGGGGAAAGGCGGGAAATCACGATCGGCGCGCAGGTCTTCGGCCAGTACAAGTCCGAGAGCCTCAAGCAAGGGGAGCATCTCGGGCTGAGTCGGAGAGAGCGTGGAAGCGTACTGCTCAACAGTCTGTCGCGCTTCGGTAAACGATAGAAGCCTGGTTTCGGGACTCATGACCTGACCGGATTTTACCGGAGGACCGGATTGATTCAAACGAGGCGATTACGAGGCGGTTGAAAAGGTCGAAACAGCAGGTCCCTCTACTCGGTCGCCGCGGCGACCTCGGTCGGGATGGCGAAAAATGAAGGGCTGAGAGGCGGGCCCTTCGGCTGCGCTCAGGGCAGGCTCTGAACTTGGATTATTCACGAGGACCTCACGCTTTGAAGGGCACGGCTTCAAGCCGTGCCCTTTCAAAGCGTGCCGCTTCAGTTAGCGAAACAGATGAACAATCCAGGCTAGCCCGAATATCAATGCGAGACGTGGGATGAAATTCTCCACGGAGAACATGGCAATCAGTTAATGTATGAAAGCGACAAGATGCTGCCGCAGGGCCGTGCGCCGTGAGGGAAACATGCTCGACTGCTGGGAAAGAATACCAATCATGAAGTCGGTAGCCAGACAATCTGCAATTCGATTCGTAATGCTGGCTCTGCTTCTGGCCCTGTGCGCGACCGCGTCACTGGGCGCGCAAGAGCCGCCCAACTCTGCGGCAAGCTGGAAATTCGCTGTATCGGGCGACTCGCGCAACTGTGGCGACATCGTGATGCCCGCGATCGCCCAGGGAGTCCGTCGCGACGGAGCGTCTTTCTATTGGCACCTCGGCGACTATCGGGCCATCTATACGTTCGACGAGGACTACCTCCACATTCATCCGGCTTCCACCATCAGCAACTACTTGGCCGGTGCCTGGCCTGACTTCATTCAGCACCAATTGCAACCGTTCGGAGACTTGCCAGTGTTCCTGGAATTGGGCAACCATGAACTGGTTCCACCCATGACGAAGGGACTTTATATCGCGCAGTTCGCCGACTGGCTCAACCAACCCGTGCTGCAGCGGCAGCGACTGGCGGACAATCCCAACGACCACGTTTTGAAGACGTACTATCGCTGGATCGAACGCGGCGTTGATTTCATCAGCATGGATAACGCCTCAGCGGAGGAGTTCGATGCCGGCCAGATGAAGTGGTTACGGGGCGTGCTGGCTAACGATGCGAAGGACAGCTCCATCCGCACGGTCGTACTGGGGATGCACGCGGCACTACCCGACAGTTTATCCGCCGGGCACAGCATGAACGATTCCGCGCAAGAGCAAAGCAGCGGGCGGATTGTCTATGCTCAACTGACGGCCTTCCGGCACAGCACCCGGAAGAACGTGTACGTGCTGGCGAGCCATTCGCACTTCGTGATGAACAACATCTACGCCACCGCCTGCCATGTCGGCGACGATGTGTTGCCTGGATGGATTGTGGGCTCTGCCGGCGCTGTGCGATATCGTTTGCCGCAGGACTACGCCGCTGCCACCATTGCCATGACCAATGTGTATGGATATGTGCTAGCGACGGTTGCGCCGGACGGAGGCATAACCTTCGAGTTCAAGGAAGTCAAAGAAGCGGATGTGCCGGCAAGCGTGGTCAATGAGTTCTCGCGTGAGCAGGTGAATTGGTGCTTTACACAAAACAAAGCGTCCTACACTCCGGCTGGCGCCGTGTGCCCCGCGGGTCCCACACCGGCCACACATTGAGTTGCAGAGTTGGGCAGCCGACCTAAAGCGGTTCCAGTATGGTTGGGTCCGTTTGTACGGGTAGTGCGGGCCTTCAGGCCGCCTCCAAGAGCCGGAGAAAAATCGCTTCAGCTCATAATTGTGCGGGCTCTAACGCGGGCCTGCAGGCCCGCACTACCCGAACCACAGCCACTCTGGAATGGATCCCAGACTTACCTGGGCCAGCGCGCAGTCGTGTAGTTGATGGCTTCCTGAACGTTGAGTTCGCGGGTGCTCACGCCCGTGCGCACGTACAACCTGGGATTGTCGCCGTCCTTCACGTAGACCGGACGATGGGCGGGAGAGACCATGACGCGGCAAACGTCCTTGTTCTCCAGCGAATGAAACACAATCTGCACCGTCCGGCAAGCATCCGCGCCCAGCTTGGCCGCAATCGCGGTCATCAGGGCCTGCTCAAATCCGTCGCGATCCGGCTTCTTCAGGGTCGTGTAGTCCCGATCCAACCCAACTATCGTTCCGTCGTCGGCCACTCCGATGAGCAGCGTCCCACCGCTGCTATTCATATATCCCGCGAGCGTTTTCAACACCACGGCTTCCAGCGCCCGGTTGATTTTGTTCTCGCGCAGGTCCCAGCGAAATGAGGACTTGAATTCCAGGTTGGCGCTTTCGCCGCGAGCGATCAGAGCGCGCAAGTCTCCCGCGAGGGCCGCACTCAACTGCTCAATCCGTTCCGAGCGGCGATGCATGGTCGAATACAGCCCTGCCGCCGAGATACTCAAAATCAGGCCCACGACGCCATAAAAAGCCGTCTTCTTCGGTGTGCCACCGCGTAGCGACTGCTGCAACTGCGACGCAGCGAAAGCCACAGGCGTGGCCTGGCTTGGCCGATATTCGCAAAAGTATACGAACTCATTGGTGGGATAAAGGATGAAGATTCCCGCTGCCATGCCGATGATCGCGAACAGGAGTAGCGTTCGCAGTTGAGACTTCACTCGCCAGGAAACCTGCACCGGAGTCATCCTCACCGCTCAGCTTCTCCATCGCAGTGTCACCGGCCCGCTCATGGGATGTCGCATGGGAGCGCCCGTGGCTTGCGACTCGAGCCGCGCCTGTTTCAGCTCGAAATACCATTTGGCTGGCCGGTCCGCATCGTCAATTAGCATGAGGCTAGGATTATGTTTCAGTCCTTCCGCCTGCTGGATCATGGTTAGCTGGTCCTGGCGAACGAAGCGTCGGCCGAAGAACTTGGCGATCGCGGTAAGAAACGGCACGCGGAGAAAGATGTTCCACGCCGCGCAGACGTCGATCCGGCAATGGTCCTCGGTTGTTGGCGTGACCGTGGTAAGGCTGGCGAACCATTTCTCGCCGCAGCGGATGATTTCGTAACGCCGGTTGGGCAAGACGAAGTCGATGGTCGTCGTGATCGGCTGTCCATATACTCCGAGCAGCTTGTAGGGCGCGCTGTTCGCCGACGGTTGATGCGCGGTCATGCGGAAGCCGCTGTCGATGGGCTCGAACTGTTTTTGCTTCTCGTGGATACTCTGCTTCGAACGCCACCACCAAGCCTGATGAACGAATGGACCATGGGCGGGATCCATGAGCCCGATGATGCCGTGGTCTACGTTACAAGGCAGATCAGCCCAAAGATGCGCGCTGCGATACCGCTGGCTGAACTTCGGGACCTCTGGAACCGGCGGCAGTTTCGCGGCATCATCCATCCGCAGCTTGCCTCTGCCTGGTTGAGGAACGTACACCCATACATGGCCGTCATGCTCCTCGCAAGGAAACGCAGCAGCGTAAATACGTGAGGGGTCGAGGGAGTCTTGGCTCGTCAGCGAAGGAATCTCGCGGCACTGCCCAGATACCGCCTCGAAGGACCAGCCATGATATTTGCAGGTGACCTGCTGGCCATCGAACCATCCGTAGGAAAGAGGAATGCCGCGGTGGGGACAGGTATCGCGCATAGCGAAGTAACGGCCCGCGGCGGTTCGTCCCAAAACCAACGGAATGCCCAGCAGCATGGCCGTGGCCATGTGCTCGCCGGCTATCTTCGACGATCGCAGCGCGGGATACCAGTCGT
The DNA here is from genome assembly GCA_003160215.1 of Acidobacteriaceae bacterium. GTDB lineage: Bacteria > Acidobacteriota > Terriglobia > Terriglobales > Acidobacteriaceae > Bog-257. Next base: position 16,819 of record PLQW01000185.1, on the reverse strand, counting down.
CGTATAGCAGCGTGGCGCCCGGCCCGGCGGGTGCGATTTGAGTGCGAGTAACTTCGCCAGTCATGATCCTGAGTCCCCATACTATAGCGCAAGGCCAGAGTTGTCCGAGGTCGGAGGAGTCGGCGGCGAAAAGATGGCTCGCTCTTCCGTTCGGGACGCCGATCTGCTTTTCGAGGGTCAATGCCCGGTGAATAACAGACTGTTGATTGTTCCGACAGGGCTGACGTTGTTTGCGCCGGGTTCACAAAGTTCTACCTTCCGTGCCAGGTTTCGATTAATATCTGTTGCCAACGTTGTTGAAATAACGCCCATCGATTTCATTACTCAAGTGCCCATGGACATAGCCAATCGCTTGCTTCGCGGGTTTGTCGGGAATAGTCCCGTCACGGGAGCGCACCCGCTCGACTTGCTCGTAGCCGGGATGTCACGCGGGTCGAAGATGTTTTCGCGAGGATGGGGAGAGGAGTCGCTCCTGGCGGAGCTTTCGACGCGCGTCTCCTACAGCGATCCGCCTCCTCCGGTTTCTGTCGAGTGGCACGCGGCACGTAAGCGCGGTCGCATCGTGCGGCGCGACGGTATGTTCACCTCGCCGCTGGAGTTGCTCCCCAAAGAAACGCGCACCGCACATGTGCGCGCCTGGTTGCGCGAAGGTAATCGTGCCGCCTGCGTGATCCTGGCGGGTTCGCGTGACGAGGGTTATCGGCCACGCGAGCACGTCTTTGGTCCACTCATCGCGCGCGGGCTCGACCTCTACTTTCTTGTGAGCCCTTTCTATGGCCGCCGGCGGCTTGCGGGCGGACCATCTCTCATCACCGTCAGCGATCACGGATTGATGGCACTGGGCATGGTGCTGGAAGCGCGCGCGCTGCTGGAAAATCTGAGCGAGCGCTATCCCAAGCTGGTTGTCGCCGGCTACAGCATGGGCGGCCATATGGCTGCGATCACCGCGGCGGTCTGTCCATTTTCCGTCGCATGTGCAGCGTTGGCCACCGGCGCCTCTGCCAGTAGCATCTATACCCGCGGACTCCTGTCGTGGAGCGTCGATCTGGACGCCCTGGGCGGCGGAGCGAACTTGCGCGCGGCCACACGCGAGCGGCTCCAGCGAGTTTTTGACGTCGCCGATATCACGCGCTATCCTCCGCCGATCCGGGTGGACGCAGCCGTCATTGCCGGATGCACGCGCGACGGGTATGTGCTGAGCAGCGAGACCGCGCGCCTGCACCAGCACTGGCATGGAAGCACGCTGCGCTGGATTCCGGCTGGCCATTTCTCCGCGCTGGTTACGAGCGGAGCCGTGCTTCGCGACTGCGTCGCCGACGCAATCGGAAAGCTGTAACCAACTGTTCGGGTCCCTCCAGAGGAGCTGTGCGATTATGTTCTTTCTGACCGGATTGGTTCGGCCACGCGCTCGCTTTTCTGCCTTCCGTCGAGCTGTTAAATTTCTTGACTTCAAGCGAATTAAGCTGAATTATAGTGCCCCTATGAAAGCCTACTTCCTGCTTCTGCTGTGCGTAACATTCATGTTTCCACTCCGCTCGGCGGCTGCTCCCGCCGGCGATAGCACAAACCCGAAGAAGGAGGAGGCGGCGGCACTTCAGGCATGCGCCAAAATGGTGCTAAGCGGCTTCCGCAAGATCGCCGACACCCGCGATCAGCGTTTTGAGGGCAAGGTAACCGAAGCCACGGCTCTGTGTCGCGGGGGCCAGAAAACTCTTCAATTCCGGCTGACTCCTTGGGTTGATTGGTCGCAATATTGGGGTACCGGAGACATGTCTTCTCTGCCGTCCGGTTTTATTTCGACGAAGGGCCCAACGTTTCGCGGAGTGTCGGGCGCGCTGCTCGATCTCGAATATCAGCGCATTGAGTTGATCAAGTTCAACCTGTTCGATAACAACGGAACCTATCAAACCTATGTTACTGGACGCGCGGGCGTCGGCGGTCCGCGCTCAAGGTATGGCCGGAGATGCGCCTGCCCAAGGACAGTCCGAACTACCTGGCCGTCGGCGGTGATGGCGAGCAGGTGTGCACGGGCGACCTGATTCGCGCGCGCACCCTGACGGGAATTTGCAACGACCTTCGCAACCCGTTGATGGGTTCCAGCGGCACACCATTCGCCCGCAACGTCGAATTCGATACCACCTTCCCGGACCTCGGGCAGACGGTGTTGACCAAAAACCGCCACGGCGGTCGGATCGGCTTGCTGACGCCTGACCCTCAAGTTATCAGCCGTAAACTGTTTACACGGGCACATTCAAACCCAAGCGCCTGTAACGCAGGATTCGGCCTCCCGAATAATTCGCCCGACGCGAACTGCGATTACCAAAAGGCGCCGTTCTTCAACGTGCTGGCCGCCTACTGGATTCAATTCATGACGCACGATTGGTTCTCGCACATGGAGGAGGGCCACAACGCTGCCGAAATTATGGAGGTTGGCTGCAAGACGCAGTTGGTGAATGGTGTCGAGACGCCGCTCACGCCGGACGACGTCCAGAAGCTGGGATGCCGTCCCGCCGATCAGGTGGACAAGGCTTATGTGCTGCAGAGTTCTCCGCCCGATCAATTTTCCAGCGGCGGCCATAATTATCTGACGCGCGCGCCGAAAACATTCAGCAACAAGAACACAGCGTGGTGGGACGCCTCGCAGCTCTACGGCTTCGACGAGACTTCGTGGAGGCGCGTGAAGCGCGATCCGAAAGACCCCGCGAAAATGCTGCTCGAACCAGTCGCTGCGATGCCCGGCGGTGGCTATTTGCCCGTGCTGCAGGCCTCCGATCCGATGCAGCCGCAGTGGACCGGGCAGGAGTCCGTAGCATTTCCGGACAACTGGTCGATCGGATTGAGCTTCTATCACAACCTGTTCGCGCGGGAACACAATTCGTTTGTCGATGAATTTCGGAGGCAAACGGCACGAATGCCCGACGCAGACAGCGGCCTGCGCAATCCCTCCGACCCAAAACGCGTGATCCGCAACCAGGACGTCACGCCGGATGAGCCTTTCCAGGTGGCGAGGCTGGTGGTGTCGGCCGAGATCGCCAAGATCCATACCATCGAATGGACGCCCCAGCTTCTTTACGACGAGCCGCTCTACAAGGGCATGAACGCAAACTGGAACGGGCTGCTTGGTACGGGCGACTCCGACGTTTCAAAGGAGCTGTCGGATATCATCGTCCACAATTTCGGCAAATCGAAGAGCAGCACGAAAGAGTCGCAGTGGTATTCGGTCTTCGCGTCCGGACCGGGGATCTTTGGGATCGGCAGCACAGTTCCGCACTATGACATCACGAATCCGAACGACGTCAATGGCGGCGTGAATCACTTCGGGTCGCCATTCAACTTCCCCGAAGAATTCGTCACCGTGTACCGCCTCCACCCACTGGTTCCCGACCTGATCGAGTACCGCGATGTTAGCAAGGACCCGAACCAGATCGTCCAGAAAGTCGCCGTAGTCGATACGTTCGAGGGCAAGGCGACGGATGCGATGCGATCGCGTGGGCTGGCCAACTGGGGTCTGAGTTTGGGACGGCAGCGTCTGGGACTGCTCGCGCTGCACAACCATCCGCAGTTCATGCAGAACATTCATCTGCCGCGGCTCGACACTCCCACCGGGCAGATCGATATTGCGGCGCTCGACCTGATTCGCGACCGCGAGCATGGCGTGCCGCGTTTCAACGAGTTTCGGCGGCAGTATGGCCTGCGTCAACTGACCAGCTACGACGACTTCATGGATAAGAGTCTCCCCGCCGATTCGGCTGCCCACAAACAACAGCAAGAGATAGTCGGTCAATTGCGCGAGGTCTATGGCACGCACGTTTGCGATTCCTCGAAGGTGATCACGGACGCGCAGGTGAACGAAGACTCTTCGCCGATCAACGACTGTCTGGGCCATCCCAACGGGTCCGTGGTCGACAACATTGAAGATGTGGACACGGTTGTCGGCTGGCTTGCGGAATCGACGAGGCCGCACGGATTTGCGATTTCGGAGACGCAGTTTGTCGTATTCATTCTGAATGCGTCGCGGAGGTTATACAGCGACCGTTTCTTCACCTCGAGCTTCAGACCGGAGTTTTATACGCAACTGGGCGTCGACTGGGTGAACCATAACGGTCCGGGACCGGAGATGATCGAAGCCGGCATGCCGAACGGGCATAAGCAGCCAGTTTCGCCGCTCAAGCGGGTACTGCTGCGAAACATTCCGGAACTGACTCCGGAGTTGCAGCATGTGACCAATGCATTCGATCCTTGGGGACGCGCGCGTGGCGAATACTACACGCTCGATTGGAAGCCACGGCCGGACGCGATCGCCGATCCCGCGTTTAAGCAATAACGGGCACGTACTCGCATAGACGGCCGATGGCGTAGCATGGAGTGGTGGTCACACATTCACAGCCGAAGAAGTGCCCACAGAATCCGCTCCCAGCCAATGAAAATTGCATATAACACAAAGGTCTTTCTAGCGTTTCTCGCGGTAATGTTCGCGCTCCAAGCTGGTTTCGATGGTCGCAGAATCTTGAACGCGGTCACTAGCGATGCGCTGGAAACAGTTCTGCAAAGACTGGCTATTGCCGCGCTTTTTGCGGCAGGTGCGACTTTCCTTTGGAATCTAGTCCGCCGCGAACCTTAGTTTTTCTGAATTTGTCACAGACATAATCCCGACAACTTTGAGATGGCGCGAGGCCAAAGGGGCTCCCTCGACTCCTCGCTGCGCTCTTCGCTCGGGATGACACCCAAAGAACTACTTGCGCGCTCATACATAATTCAGCTGAAGCGGTGCTCCACCCTAACACCCAATATGAAACTGCCCGTACACCCGGTACCGATCAGCATGAGTTGTCGCCCAACGTGAAAGCTGTTTTTCGACCTATCTCATTGCGGGAGCTGCAACGCCACTCCAGTTTCTCCTCGCATCCGGGTAACGTCACGTCACAGAGTACCCGGCATCACAGGCACACCGTACTTCGCGTCACAGACATATGTCCGGTTCCCCTTCAAACTGAAGCGTACTCCCGGGTGCAGGTCAGTGCACTAGCGCCTGAGCTACCCCTCAGCGTTACGAGGGCGAAAGCAATTGCCGCCATTTGTTGTTCTCATCCTGATGCGTTCGGCGGCCGCTTCGTGCGTTGGCCCTCTGAACAACATTTGCAGGAGTAACGGGAACCTGGCCCCGTAGGAGATGTTGAGCATTATGGTGGAAGGCATCCAATCACCGGCGCAAATGACGTACTGGTTGATCACCGGGCGAGATCTGTTCTTTGTCCTTAACGTGCTGGGGGTCGCGTGCTTCTTCTATATTGTGTCGAAGCGCATGACGCCGCTCATTCGGGGCGAACGCGATTGGCGCTTTGATCGGCCCTTAGTCCGATTGGAGAGGGTCCTCCAATTTTGGCTGGGGCAGTGGAAGCATCCGCGCTATCGCACCGCAGGGATAATGCACATCCTTTTCTTTGCGGGCTTCCTTATCCTGGCGACCCAGGCCTTCTCTCTGCTCATTCTCGGTTTTTCCCCGAATTTCACTCTGCCGGGCTCTTCAGGGGAAATCGGTCACATCTACGACATCGTTAAGGACTACGCTGCAACCGTTGTCTTCCTTTGCATGGTGGTGGCCGCCGTTCGCCGAGTGGTCTTCAAGCCTGCGCGCTACTCAGTGCCTGCCAGGTACGGGAAAGGCCACCCCGTCGACGCCATCTTCCTCCTGGCGTTAATTGCGCTGCTGATGGCGTCTGAGAGCCTGTTCGAGGCGAGCAAGGCGGCCTTTCAGACACAGCAGGGCCAGCCCGTTGAATTCCTCGCTGCCCTGTCGTTGCCGTGGATGTTGAAGAATGTTCTTATTTCGACTCCGTTGCCGACACTCCAGACGCTCCACCTCGGCGCCTATTTCGTCGATGTGCTGACCTTTTACTTCTTGCTGTGCTATCGGCCGTTCGGAATTCAGTTCCACGTGGAAACATCTTTATTCAATGTCTATTTCGCAAAGTTGGACCGCGGGACCGTGAAGCCGGTGAGATGGGGCGTGTCCGACGAGCACCTGGATCAGGTGAAATCCTTTGGCGTAAAGACGTTCGAAGACTTTACCTGGAAGCACATGCTCGATTTCTATTCCTGCGCCGACTGTGGGCGGTGTTCGGACCAATGCCCGGCCAATGCGGTGGGAAGGCCGCTGTCGCCAAGGTTTATCACTATCAAGGCAAGAGACTACAGTTTCCAGCATTATCCGATGTTCGGCAGTTCAGGCAACGGCACGCCATTGATCGGCAGCATTTACTCGGAAGATGAAATCTGGTCTTGCACGACCTGCGGCGCTTGTGAAGAGGAATGCCCGTTGCTGATCCAGTACATCGACAAGATCGTCGACTTGCGGCGGGGCATGATCGACGACGGTAACGTGCCCCAGTCCTTGCAGAAGCCGCTGAAGGCCCTCGAGAGCCGCGGCAATCCCTACGGCAAGATGGAGAAGAAAAGGGCCGAGTGGACAAAGGCCAAAGATTTCTCCCAGACTTGCACCGTCAAGACCCTGGACGGGAAGAGCAATGCGGATACGTTGTACTTCGTCGACAGCATCACCTCCTACGACGACCGCATGCAATCGATTGGACGCGCTACCGCGAGGATTCTCGATTCGGCTGGAGTGAATTTCGGAATCTTGGGCGCTGCGGAAAAAGATAGTGGACATGATGCCCGTCGGTTTGGCGAAGAAACTTTGTTCATGGCGCTGCGGGACCACAACGTCGATGCCATCAAGGCGTCGGGAGTCCAGCGGATCGTCACTTCCGATCCGCACGCCTACAACGCACTGAAGCACGACTACGAGGATGTGCCGCCGGTGGAGCACATCAGTCAGGTCATCTGCCGGGAAGTGAAGTCCGGCAAGCTCAAGCTCGATCCGGTAGAGAACATGGACAACGTTTACGCCTATCACGACCCCTGCTATCTCGGCCGGCACAATCAGGTGTACGACGATCCTCGCGATGTGCTGGATGCGATTCCCGGATTGAAGAGGGTAGAAATGGACCGCTGCCGCGACCGGTCGTTCTGTTGCGGCGGTGGCGGGCTGATGCTGTTCTACGAGCCGAAAGAAGACGAGAGGATGGGCGTAAAGAGAGTTAAGATGGCCGCCGAAGCCGGGGCCAACGTGATCGTGACTGCCTGCCCGTTCTGCATGGTGAATATAGAAGATGCGATCAAGGTCGCGGGCCTGGAAGGCAAGATGACCGCCATCGACCTGGCGGAGTTGGTCGACAAACAGCTCGTGCGCCCAGCGCCAGTAAAACTGGAACACGACAAGCTGACGAGTGAGGTTCTCGCGTAGAATCTCGCCAATAACTTTCGAACCAAAACAACTCGGGGAGTGCGACAGTGGAAATTCTAGTTTGCGTAAGACGAGTGCCCGACACTTCGGAAAACGAAATTCAACTCAACCCCGCCGGTAACGATATCGAGCGTGACGACCTGGTGTATTCGATCAACGAACCCGACAACTACGCCGTCGAAGAGGCGCTTCAGATGGTCGCAAAAGCCGGCGGCACCGTCACGGTGGTTACCGTTGGCAGCGACGACGACGACGAGGAGGTGCTGCGTCGAGAGATGGCCATGGGCGCCAATCACGGCGTGTTGCTCTCCGACGAGGCCTTTGACGGGTCCGACGGGAAGGGCATTGCGATCATTCTGAAAGCCTTCGTGCAGAAGGGCAAGTACGACCTGATCCTGACCGGGGTCCAGGCCGAGGACGGTGGCGCCCAGGTGGGCGGGATGCTGGCGGCCATGCTGGACTATCCGTTCGCTTCGCTGGTGAATTCCATTGTCGTCGACGGCGGCAAGCTGAAGGTGAGCCGGGAGATCGAAGGCGGCAACAAGGAGATGAACGAGATCGATCTCCCTTGCGTGCTCTCGATCCAGACCGGCATCAATGAGCCGCGTTACGTCGGGATGCGAGGCATCCGGCAGGTAGCGTCGGTCGAGGTCCCAACCTTCGGCGCGTCCGACCTCGGTGTAGATGCAAGTGCGGTCGGGGATGCCGGAGCGAAGGTCAAACGGATGGACTACTTCATGCCTGCGCTGGGCAAGGGAGCCGAGATGCTGCAGGGCGACCGGGCAGAGGTCATCGCCAAACTGATTGAGTTGATGAAAGCCAAGGGAGGGTTGAACTAATGGCACGCATCTTCGCCTACATCGTACACAAGGGCGGCATCGCCGACGATTCAGCGGCCGAACTCGCAGCCGCAGCAAAAAAGATCGACGCGGCCGCGTCGCCGGTAGCGGTGGTTACCGGTTGGGGCGCGGAACTTGACGCCGTCTGCGAAACCCTGCGTGGCTCCTACGCCGAGGTATGGAAAATCGCGAACCAGGCACTGGTTTATCCCAATGCTGAGTTGGTCCGCAAAGCTCTGCTGAACGTCCTGCCGCACGACGGCATTGTGCTCGTCTCTCACGCTCATTTTGGAATCGACCTGTCACCGGGTCTTGCCATCAAGATGAACTCGGCTTTCGTCTCCGACGTGTTGGGTATCGAAGGGGCCGAAGGGGCCAATCTCAAACTCGTCCGGCAGGAGTTCGGTGGGCAGGTGAGCGCCCATGTTCGTTGCGATGCATCAGCCGGCGCGATCCTTAACCTGCGTCCCGGCGCATTCAAGCCGCAGGAAGGCGCCCCAATCAATGGCGTCATCGTCGACAAGTCCGCGGACGTTGGCGCGCTGACGGCAGGACGGCGCTATCTCGAGACGGTCGTCGCCGAAGCGGGTGACGTCGATATTACAAAGCACGCAGTTCTGGTTTCCGTCGGCCGTGGCATCCAGGAGAAAGACAACATCGCCATCGCTGAGGAGTTGGCCGACGCGCTGTGCGCGGCGGTGAGCTGCTCCCGGCCCGTGGTCGACGCCAAGTGGTTGCCGAAATCCCGCCAGGTCGGCTCGTCCGGCAAGACGGTCAAGCCCAAGGTTTACATGGCATGTGGTATCAGTGGTTCGTTCCAACATCTGGCCGGCCTTAAGGGCAGTCCCTTCATCGTCGCCATCAACAAGAACCCCAAAGCTCCCATCTTTCAGGTGGCCGACGTTGGAATCGTCGCGGACATCCTGGAGTTCTTGCCGGAGCTGACCAGCAAGATCCGCGAAACGAAACAGGTCTCGGCCTGAGAAAAGAAGAGAGGCACCGACAATGATCACCAAAAAGACATTGCAATTGAGTTTGAAATCGCTCCGGGATTTCGCGAAGAAACGCCTGCCTGATGAAGAGCTGATCGCGTTGGATGAACGCGACGAATGCCCACTGGAGATCATCCGGCATATGAGCAACCCAGACAAACTGGGCATTCAACTCCTGTTCATTCCGGAAGAGTACGGCGGCATGGGGGGAAGCACCTTCGACGTCTATTGCATCTGCGAAGCCATGGCGCGGATCGACCTTGGCGTCGCCACCTCCTTGTTCGCGACATTCCTTGGCAGCGATCCCATAACTTTCGGCGCCACTCCTGAGCAGAAGAAGAAGTGGTTGGGTCGCATTGCTGACGAAGGAATTCTGTTCGCCTACGGCGCGACGGAGCCGGAAGCGGGCAGCGACTTGGGCGCGCTGAAGACTACCGCCGATCGCGTCGAAAAGGACGGCCAGATCGTCGGCTACAAGATCAATGGCAGCAAGCAGTGGATCAGCAACGGCGGAATCGCCGAGGTTTACACCATCCTGGCCAATACGCCCGCAGGGCCAAGCTGGTTCATCGTGGACGCGGGCACGAAGGGCTTTGCTCACGATAAACCCGAGGACAAGCACGGCATTCGTCTGAGCAACACGGCAGCGCTGGCACTCAACGATGTGTACGTTGACGCCGACCGGCTCGTCGGCGGCGTCGAAGGCCAGGGCCTGGTGCAGGCGCAGATGGTCTTCGGTTACACGCGTGTAATGGTCGCGGCCTTCGGACTGGGCGCCGGCTGGTCGGCGCTCGATCGCGCGATTCCGTATTCGACGAAGCGCATCCAGGGCGGCGCGCCGCTCTCCGAGAAGCAGGGTTACACGCACAAGCTGATCGTGCCCCACGTGGCCAAGTTGGAAGCTGCCCGTTCCTATATCGAGGAAACCGCGGAGCGCATTGACGCTGGCGAAGGAAGCCTGAATACCGAAGGCGCCATCGCGAAGTACATGGCGACCGAAGCTGGAGACGCGGCCGCTGACGCCAGCATTCAGGCGCTTGGCGGCTACGGCTACACTCATGAATACATGGTCGAGAAAATCAGCCGCGATGTTCGCATCACCAGGATTTATGAAGGTACCTCCGAGATCATGGAGATGACCATCAGCCGCGACCGCTGGCAGCTTCATCTGAAGACGCGCGGGCAGTATTATCACGAGCGGGCCCGCGAGTTCGAGGCGCTGCACGTTCAGCATCCGGAGGTGGGCGCCAATATCGCTGCATTGGCCTTGCACGCACTGGCCGAGGTGATGGAAAAAGCGCGGGCCGCCCGCCTGACCCGCTTCCAGCATATCCTCCTGCGGCTGGGCGAGTTGATCGCTTACGCTGAGTGCGCCGGTAGTTTATCTCGCCGCGCCGCGCGTTGCGCGGAAGGCCGGCTAAACGAAAAAGCCAACCTGCGTTTCGACGCGACGGCATTAGCGGCGCTCGCCAGGACCTTCGCCCGCGAAGCAGCTCTCAAGGTGGCCGAAGAGGGTTTGCGTTGGGTGACCGGGGCCGGTGGCGTGAGCGATGCGGAGATGGCAGCGTTTGAAGCGGACTTGGGACTGCCCGCCATCCACCGCGCGCAGGCAGGTTTGGTCTCGGACATGGATTACGTTGCCGACGTGCTCTATAGCCGGGTGAAGAAAGAAGCGGAACAGGCCGTCCTAGTTTAAGGACAAGAGACAGGCATTCGGTCGGCTTTTCGCAAACCGGATGCCTGTGCTGTTTACCGGCAAAGCGAATAAAATACGAAGCTGGAAAGAGCCCAAATCGCTCCGGCAAAATTATCTTATATGTTGTAACACATAGCGTGTGTGTTGTAACACATAACGTGTCACTTTGCCTTGTGGCACGCGTCACCACCCCCCGCACGTTACGTCACTGACAAGATTCCGCTCCCCCTGTCACAGTAGTAATGCTCTCGGGCGCTCCCGGGTCATCCAGGCCGTGTGGGTGGATCATGTCTCTCCTCGTAGGGAGGGAATGAAACGACCCAACCTCCGAACGCCTGCTTCTGCGTCGCCCGATGGGCGCCATCTTCGTCCGGGCCTAAGAATCTTCAAAGGAAGTGACCAGACATGGAAAACACCGCGTATCGCGCGATTGCGATTGTGGGGGCAGGGGCGGTTCTGCCCGATGCCGTGAACGTACCGGCTTTTTGGCAAAACGTGAAGAACAGCCGTTACAGCATCAGCGAAGTTCCATCCGACCGTTGGGATCCGGCGCTTTACTACGATGCCGATCACAGCGCACCCGACAAGACCTACTCGAAGATCGGTGGCTGGGTACGCGAGTACGTGTGGGAGCCCATGAAGTGGCACCTGCCCATTCCGCCGCGCGTCGTGGATGCCATGGACGTGGCGCAAAAATGGGCCATCGCGTCTACCCGCGAAGCATTGGAAGATTACGGCTATCCCAAGCGGGCGCTGAATCTCGATCGCACCGCGGTAATCCTCGGCAATGCCATGGCCGGAGAGCGACATTACCTCACATCGTTGCGCGTTCACTTTCCGGAATACGCCCGTGAGCTGGCCGGAAGCGCCAGCTTCGCCGCGTTACCGCAGACGGTGCGCCGCGACATTACCCGGGAATTGCACGACCGCATGGGCAAGCTTCTCCCCGAGATTACGGAAGACAGCATGCCCGGCGAATTAGCTAACTGCATTGCGGGTCGCATCGCAAACCTCTACAACTTCCACGGGCCCAATTACGTGGTGGACGCCGCCTGCGCCTCGGCGATGGCGGCAATCAGTTCGGCGGTCGAGGGGCTCGTAGAGAACGATTTTGACGTGGCGGTCTGCGGCGGTATTGACCGCAACATGGGGGCCCCAACCTTCGTCAAGTTTTGCAAGATCGGCGCCCTCTCGGCAACCGGCACGCGGCCCTACGCCGAAGGAGCTGACGGCTTCGTTATGGGTGAAGGCGCTGCGATCTTTTTGCTCAAGCGTCTAGCCGATGCCGAGCGCGACGGGGACAAGATCTACGCCGTACTGCGCGGTATCGGCGGGGCGAGCGACGGCAGGGGAAAAGGGATTACGGCGCCCAACCCGATTGGCCAGAAACTCGCCATCGAGCGCGGCTGGCAGAATGCCGGGTTAGCTCCCACGCCCGGGACGTTGATGGAAGGCCACGGCACGTCGACCAGTGTGGGCGACGCCATCGAGTTGCAGAGCATGGCTGAAGTGCTCAGCAGTTTTCATCTCCCTTCCGGGTCGGTGGCACTAGGCTCTGTCAAATCGAACATTGGGCATCTCAAAGGAGGCGCAGGCGCAGCGGGATTATTGAAGGCCATCCTGGCGCTGCGCGATAAGGTGTTGCCGCCCAGCCTGAATTTCAAGCATCCCAATCCGGCTATCGACTTTGCGCGCTCCCCGCTCCGCGTCAATACAGAGTTGCGGCCATGGACGGTTCCTGCGGATACCCCGCGGCGCGCCGGCCTCAGCGCCTTTGGCTTTGGCGGCACCAACTTCCACGCTGTGCTCGAAGAGTACATTCCCGGCAGGCTCAATGGAAATGGCAAGCGATCGGTAGCTGTCACTGCACCATCACCAGTTGTAGCGGAAAAGAGTGTCACCATGGCAACTGTTACGTCTCCGTCAACGGCGGTCGTCTCCTGCAAAGCTCCCTTACGCGGCGCGCTGGTAATCGGCGCCGCCTCAGATGCGGCGCTGGGCGAGCGCCTGCAGGCAATCCAGAAGGATGCCGCGGCGGGTCGCGCACCGGTACCTGTCGCCCCAGCGGAATCGGACCTGAGAGCGCCTGAACGCCTTGCGATTGACTATGCCGACGCCGCCGACCTGGCGGACAAATCGGCCAAGGCGCTCAAGGCGCTAAAGGCCAACCAGGCCCCCATCTGGAAAGCTCTGCGTCCACAAGGCATCTTCCGCGGGCGCGGCACTGCGGGCAAAGTAGCGTTCCTGTACACCGGGCAAGGCTCGCAGTACGTCAACATGCTTGAGCCGCTTCGCGCCGCCGAACCAATCGTGGCCGAAACTTTCGCCGAAGCGGACCGCATCATGACCCCGCTACTCGGCAAGCCGCTGAGCGAGTTTATCTTCGTTGATCAAACCAACGCGGACGCCGTAGCGAAAGCGGAAGAAGACCTGCGCCAAACCGAAATCACTCAGCCTACTGTGCTGACGATCGACCTGGCCCTCACCCGGCTGTTGGACGCCTACGGCATCCAGCCCGACATGACCATGGGACATAGCCTGGGCGAATACGGCGCCTTGGTTGCGTCCGGTTCCCTCACCTTCGAAAACGCGCTGCAAGCGGTTAGCGCCCGTGGCCGCGGCATGACCAAGGTGGCCGTGAAAGACACCGGAAAGATGGCGGCCGTCTTTGCACCGCTTGCTGAAGTCGAGCGAATCCTGAAGACCATTGACGGCTACGTGGTGATCGCCAACGTAAACAGCGGGCAGCAGTCGGTCATCGGCGGCGCCAGCAAAGCCGTCGAACAAGCCACCCAGATATTCCTGCAAGCCGGCTACGACGTGGCCCCATTGCCGGTGAGCCACGCTTTCCATACCTCGATTGTCGCTCCCGCCAGCGAGCCTCTGCATGAGATGCTGTCCCACCTGCACATCCAACCGCCGCAGGTGCCGGTTGTCGCCAACGTGAATGGCGAGTTTTATCCGACGGGTGCTGGTGTCGTCCCGCAGATGCTGGACCTCCTCGCGCAGCAGGTCGCGGCGCCGGTGCAGTTCGTGAAAGGCCTGAACACTCTCTATGATGCGGGGGCCCGCGTCTTTGTTGAAGTTGGGCCGAAGAAGGCGTTGCAGGGATTTGCCGAAGAAGTGCTCGGCGGACGCGGTGACGTGATTTCACTGTTCACGAACCATCCGAAATTCGGGGACATTCCTTCCTTCAATCAGGCGCTGTGCGCACTCTATGCGGCGGGACTGGGCCGTGGGCGGACCGAAGTGGCGATCGATATCCCGCTGAAACCTGCGCCCTCGCAATCCGCAGTCGCCTCCCCAGCGAACGACACGAAACCGATGCCGCTGGCGGCAACTGCTGCGGCTGCGGTCAGGGCGCCGGCGATGCCTACTTTCTCGATGCCCGCAATTTCCGCGCCGGTAAACGACCCCAAACCAACCCCCGCAGCGACAACGGCTCCCGCCGCTCTTACGGTGCCGTCAAGGCCTTCGAACGATAACGGGTACAACGAGCTCGGTCGTTTGTTCGCCGATACTCTCGAACGGGTCGGGTGGCATCACGGCGAGCATACTGTCACCGCTAGTCTCCAAGTGGGCATCACCGGAGCTTCTTTGGGCCTGCCTGGAACCGAACGCATCTTCGACGATAGCAATGTCGAACGCATCTTGCGCGGCGATCAGTTCATCAGCGCTATTCCCGCGCGCTTCCGCCAGGAAATGGTGGACAAAAACATCAGGCGGCTGGTTAAGAGTGAGCAGGGAGAGGCCACGTTTGAGTCTATCCACGATGTCGAGGATGTCATCAAGCTCGCGGGCCGCGGAGGCGCCTTCGATCTGCAAAGTGAATTTGGCGTTCCCACCGATCACCTGGCCGCCTTCGACCGGGTCACTCGCCTGGCTATCGGTGCGGGAATCGACGCGCTACGCGATGCCGGCCTCCCCCTGGTCATGCGCTATAAGACCACGACCAAAGGCACGCAGTTACCCGACCGATGGGGACTGCCAGATAATTTGCGTGACGATACCGGCGTGATCTTCGGCTCCGCCTTCCCCGGCTGTGACTCCTTCGCCGACATAATGGGGAGCTATTACGAGGACCATGAGCGCCACGAGAAGTTGGCTTTGCTGGAAGGCTTGCGCCTGCGGGCGACGGGCAACGGCCATTCGGAGCTGGGGCAGGAACTGGACCGGCGTATCGCTGAGTTGCGCACCGCAATCGAAAAGGATAACTACGTCTTCGACCGGCGCTTCCTACTCAGAGTTCTGCCTATGGGACATTCGCAATTCGCCGAACTCATCGGCGCACGCGGTCCCAATACGCAAATCAACTCCGCTTGCGCGACCACCGCCCAAGCGGTTTCGTTGGCCCAGGACTGGATCCGCGCCGGACGGTGCCGCCGCGTGATCGTCATCTCGGCCGACGATGTCACCTCGGACCATCTGATGGGATGGATGGGCGCCGGCTTTCTGGCCAGCGGAACGGCAGCCACCGATGAAAAGGTGGAAGACGCCGCTATCCCGTTCGATCGCCGCCGGCACGGCCTGATTATGGGCATGGGCGCGGCCGCGCTGGTGGTGGAGAGCCTGGATGCCGCTCGCGAACGCGGGATCCAGCCTATTTGCGAAGTGCTGGGCACGGTGACCGCTAATAGCGCGTTTCATGGCACTCGCCTCGATGTCCAGCATATCGGCCAGGTCATGGAGGACCTGGTGGCCGGGGTCGAAACGCGCACCGGCACTACCCGCAACGAAATAGCGCCGCAAATGGTTTTCGTTTCCCACGAAACCTACACGCCCGCGCGTGGCGGCAGCGCCTCGGCGGAGATCCACGCGCTGCGTCGCGTCTTCGGCGACAACGCCGATCAAATCGTGATCGCTAATACCAAAGGCATGACTGGCCACGCCATGGCCACCGGCATTGAAGATGTTCTCGCGGTGAAGGCGCTGGAAACGGGATTGGTGCCGCCTGTCGCCAACTTCAAGGAAGTCGATCCCGAGTTGGGTGTCTTGAACTTGTCGAAGGGCGGCGCCTATCCCGTGCAGTATGCAATGCACCTGGGCGCTGGTTTCGGTTCCCAGATCAGCATGATGTTGTTGCGGTGGGTGCCGACAAAGGACGGGATTCGTCGCGGCCCCAATGCTCTCGGCTACTCTTACCGTATTGCCGACAAGACCGCCTGGAACGCTTGGCTAAGCCGGATGGCAGGCCGTCCGGTTGCCGACCTGGAAGTGGTCCACCGCACGCTGCGAGTGCCGGATCAAGGGTTGGCCGCACGTATCGCTGGAGTCGCCAAGGATTCCCAGCAGGCACCAGCGCCTACGCCCAGACAGGCCCCTAAAACCGCAGTACAGGTTCACGTCGCTGCGCCCGCACCTTCCGCACCGCCAAAGGCTGCGGTGAAGAGTGCACCGGTGAAAGAACAGATAGCGACCGTGATGGTCTCGGCCCCGCCGGTGAAGGTGAAGGAAGAAACGAAAGTTCCGGCGCCGATACCAGCGGTGACATCTCCTAAAGACGGCGGTGGCGATGACGTAAAGGAACGCATCCTCGCGTTAATGGCGGAAAAGACCGGCTATCCAACAGACATGCTGGATGTAGATCTTGATCTGGAAGCAGACCTCGGTGTGGACACCGTCAAGCAGGCGGAGATGTTCGCCGCCATCCGTGAGATCTACAGCATTCCGCGCGACGAGAACCGCAAGCTACGCGATTACCCCACGTTGGCACATGTCATTCGGTTCGTGTATGAGAAGCGGCCCGACCTGGTTGAAGGTGCTAAGCCCGCGGCAACTACGAGCAAACCACCCTCAGCCGAGCCGATTCCCGTCGCGACCCAACCGACCCCACAAGCGCCGCTGGTGATGTCTCCTAAGGACTGCGCTGGCGATGACGTGAAGGAACGCATCCTTGCGTTAATGGCGGAAAAGGCCGGCTATCCAATAGACATGCTGGATGTCGATCTTGATCTGGAAGCAGACCTGGGTGTGGACACCGTCAAGC
Source organism: Acidobacteriaceae bacterium (assembly GCA_003160215.1). Classification (GTDB taxonomy): domain Bacteria; phylum Acidobacteriota; class Terriglobia; order Terriglobales; family Acidobacteriaceae; genus Bog-257. The sequence continues at coordinate 3 of PLQW01000185.1, read as the reverse complement.
AGG
>PLQW01000109.1 GCA_003160215.1 Acidobacteriaceae bacterium | reverse complement strand
TGCTGACGGTGGAGTTCACCGTTCTGGGCATTCCCTGTCTCGGTCTCAACGGCGGCCCGGTGTTCAGGCACACCGAAGCCTTTTCCTTCCAGATCGCGACGGAGAATCAGGAAGAGACAAACCGTTACTGGAACGCGATCGTCGGCAATGGCGGCACGGAAAGCCAGTGCGTGCGGTTGGTGCAAGGACCGCTGGGGCCTCTCCTGGCAGATCACCCCGCGCGCGCTAACCGATGCGCTTGCGGCTGGTAGCGCTGAGGCAAAGCGTGCCTTCGAGGCGATGATGACGATGACGAAGATCGACATCGCCGCCATCGAGGCAGCGCGGCGAGGCTGACGTGAACACGCCGAAACGTCCTTATTCGTTAGATCACGCGCTATTCGTGCTTTGAGTACTCGGGTTCGGGCCAATATCGGTCTGCGGTCCGGGATGGCCGCGACCATGGCCAAAAGCAATCGGGAAAACGGAAAAGACGCGTTCCCAAGACAGTTTTGCGGCTGCCCAGGCGAAGTCGGCGGTTTTGAACAGCCTCAGTTCGATCGACGCTCAATGACGATAACCGGCCTCAACGAGCGTGGTGATGGTGGTCTGCCACGTGGCGGCGCAGAAATTCTTGCCGTGCAGCAGTACCGCGACCCGTCCGGTGGGACGCGCTGGCTTCACGTCCATGTAAGCCATCTCGAGTGCCTGGCCCTGCGACTGGAAGCGAAACAGCGCTACCCGCCAGGGATAGTCGAAACCCTCCAAACGCGCGCCATAAATCGGGCCCGGATCGGGCAACGCGGCATTGTCGGTTGGTCTCGACTGTGCCGTGTCTGATACAGCAAAGGCGGCGAGGAGTGCGAAGACGACCACGAAGGATCGCTCAAGAAGCTTCACGCGAAGAACTCGCTTGGTCACGAGGTTTCGTATACCCGAGATGGCCGCAAAACTCAACTGCAGCTTCATTCTTGCCGACCTTTAGTTCGGCTAGTTGCCCCGACTTCCACCGAGGGCTAATCTTGTGTCCTCGATGACAACGGGTCTAGAAGAGTGTCTCTAGGGACATGGTTTCAAACTACCCCCCCTTTGAGACAGGAAAAGGAGGCTTCATGACTAATTCCCCGCTCAGCTGGCCAAAGTTGCCCCGCGCCGTAGCCGGAGTTGGGCTCTCTGGCAAACTGCTGTGGTTCCTCGCGGTGGCGGCATTCGCGCCGTTCGCGCACTCGCAAGTTCCGGAGAGGGTCCCGGCAAGACGCTGCAGGATTCCACCGAGGCCATCCGGCTCGGATACAAATCCAAGAATTAAGCCGTTGAGATAAGAAATCTCGCGCTAAATCTTTCCCGTTTCATAAAGGGTCCTTTGTGCAACGAGCGCAGAAGCTGGTTGAGCGCTATCCTGTGGCGGCGAAACCGGGAGAATGGGCGGACGATTCAATCCGACGCTTTTCCACAACGCCGTTTATGTACCTCACAAAAGCGGCCGCTCGCACGAAGCCCTGCCATTGGGGACCAAGAAACCCAAGTGCAGATTTGCGATAACATTGAGAATTCGCACACGCTGATGGCGACCTCCTGGGACCTTTTCTTCAGCTATCGTCGGCATGATCTTGACCGTGCGCAACGGCTGCTGAATGCTCTCGCTCAAGCCGGAGTTCGCGTATGGCGCGACCAAAGCGACATCCCTGACCAAGCAGCCATCACCGCCGAAATTCGTCAGGGCATTGCAAACTCAAAAGCTTTCCTTGCGTTCTATTCCCGCACGTATCCCGCGAGCAATCCCTGCCAGCAGGAAATCACAATCGCTTGGCTCGCAGCGCAACAGATTGACCAGAACGCGAATCGTCGTATCTGGATTGTTAGTCTGGAGGACAGCTTGGAACACATACCGGAGCTGCTTCGAGATCAACAAATTCCGCTCCTCACCGGGGATGGCGCACAGTTCGCTGCAATTGCTCAGCGAGTGAAGGATCGCCTGTGCGAACTCGATGCAACGTTGCTCGGTAGTGGTGTGCGTGACCTGCCCGCGTATCAAGGCATGAGCCCGATTCAAGCCAGGTTTTTTGTCGGACGCGCGAGGGAGCTGTGGGATCTGCACGGGAAGCTCACAGCGAATCGCATCAGCATCATTACGGGCGTATATGGTCAGGCTGCCGCTCAGGTCCGCGGCCTCGGCGGCAATGGCAAGTCGCTCCTCGCACGCGAATACAGCATCCGGTTTGGTCGCGCTTACCCGGGAGGTGTGTTTTGGTTGAATGCCTACGGGCACGATGACACGAAAGGGTCTGCCAACGCTGAGCAGCGGGAGGCGCTTCGCCAGGATCAGATTCGCGAATTCGCCATTCGTTTAGGTATGCCGACGGAAGGTCTGAAGCCAGCCGAGATCGAAACCAGCTTTTGGCAGGGGATGGAAAAGCGGGGCGAACGCTGCTTATGGATCGTTGACGACTTGCCTTCCGGGTTAAGCCTGGGCGAACTGGAGAACGTTTGGAACGCGCGTTGGGCGGGAGCCTCTACGCTGGTCACTACGCGAAGCAAAGAATACGGGGCGCTTGGTAATGCGCTCGACCTCGGTGTTTTCTCGTCCAGGGAAGCGTTCGGTCTACTTTGTTCGCACCGTAAGCCGGCGAGCAGCGCCGAAGAAAGCGCCGCTCAGCGAATAGTCGAGCTTCTTGGGTGTCATCCGCTCGCCCTAGAAGTTGCTGGCAGTTATCTCGCCCAAGGCGTCGAGGGTTTTGAGAGCTACATTGACGCGCTGACAAACCCGCTGGAGGATGCCGTCGAATTCGGGAATTTGCTGAAAGAGAGCCTGCCCACTGGACATGAACGAAGCATCAGCGCCACCTTACTCAAGAGCATTCGGCAACTCGGTCCGGAGGGACTGGGCTTCCTCCGTCTTGCCTCTGTATTGGCCGTTGCACCCATTCAGTTGACCTTTCTATTGGAGGTATTCGAACTTTTAGATGGCCCCGGGAAGAGTCGGCCAGCAAACGCCGTGAATCAAGTCGGAGCACTCAGCCTCTGCGAACGCTCAGGCGACGATGCGCGAATGGTACACACGCTTGTAAGTCGAACGATGCGTTTCCAATTTCCTGATGACGAACGAACACTTACCCTGCGATCCGCGGCCGTCCAGGCGCTCACCCGGAGGCTCGAACTGGTCGGCCACATCGGGGAACACTCGAAGATTGCGATGGACATCCCGCACGCGCGGCACCTCGTCGCGAGCGACCTCCGCACCGAGGAGGAGGCTAGACTCGCGCTTTGGGTTGCACGCCGCGATTACGAGCGAGCAGACTACGCTTCGGCGCGGAAGTTGCAGGAGCAGGTGCTGGCGGCAAGCCGTCGTGTGCTGGGGAAGGAGCATCCGGACACGCTGAGGGCGATGAACAACTTGGCTCAGATGACAGCGAACAGGGGAGGAAGTTGACCAGCCCCGACTCCGGTCGGATGACGGCGCATCCGGAAGTTGTCCCGCATCAAGGCGCATGATGCCCCGGTGTTTCATAAACGGTAAGTTTTGCGACGCCCCGTGAGGCCAATGAAATCAGCCCTTTCAGGGTCTCATAACTCGGTCTCAAAATCGAATGCACGTCGTCGAGTTGAGCCAAGGGTCTGATCCGCGGGGCTGAGCAGGCTGCACGGTCGCCGCCCCGCCGAAAAATCTCAAATCTCAGTCTCAAAAAATCGGGCTGCAATTTCGGCTCTCATGGTGGTACCGGGCCCGTGATGGAATAGGATTTGCCGAGGATGTTGGGGGCGTCGCTAAAGGGCAGGCCGGACGATTCACCGGTGTAGGTGAAGATAGTTTTGCCGGCGGTCGCATTGGGCCGTGGCGCGGCCGTGCGAGTGAGGAAGCTGTTGTCTAACGGGAATACATTGTATTTTTCCGCCTGCACCAGAAAGAGTTCTTGTAGCTCACGCAGCTTGTCGGGATTCTTGGCCGCGAGGTTGTTGCTCTCTGAGTAATCCTGGGTGATGTTGTAAAGCTCCCAAGTGTAGCCGTTGACCAGCAAGGGCGGCCACATCCGTACCGTTCCCATACCCGGATGAGTTAAAGCCGCTCTGGATCAGTGGACTGCAGCCGCCGGGCTTGCTGAAGGAAGAATCTTTCGTGCCGTCGCGCGGTCGGGGAGAGTGTGGGGCAGAGGAATCTCCCAGAACGTCGTCTGGTACGTAGTCAAGACATGCTGCGAAAGAGCCGGAATACAGTTCGGGACGCTGCTTCACGAAGGGCGCCTCACTGAGCATGATCTGCGGGGCCTGCGCGAAGATAAACTGGAAGCGATCCGCTCTGATGCCGACTTCTTGCGCAGAAGGGATGAGGCCATTTAAGTGCTATGGCCTGTTTGCGACAGTTATCCGAATTTGAACGGAAGAATCGCTCCGGCTTCGTAATGCTCCCTTCGTTGTCCTCGGTTATCACCCACCACTGCCCCATGCGTCACTGACAGACGTTTACCGAGAGAGTGAAATTCTGATGGGTGCATTCCGAGAAGATCTGTCGGCCTTTTTTCCCACCCAGTTCGATAGCGCCCGCGCCGAGAAACAAGACCCTCGACCTTCTTTCTCCCAAAACATCCGAGTGCGCCGTCTCTTAGGTCCGTTTTCTCTTGCTACACATGGCAAGGAGGTAAGCCAATGCACAGGAAACAGCAATTCTGCAATTCACTCACCCGCACAATCTCTGGCCTGGCAACAGTCGCGCTGGCGACAGCAACTGTGCTTGCGCTGACGGTGTTTCTGACCCAACCGGCGCAGGCCCAGACTCTTCCAGCGGCCGCCTGGATGGAAAAGGTGCTGCATAACTTCAACAACAACGGCACGGACGGATACTATCCCCGCGCCAGCCTGATCTCCGATGCCGCCGGCAATCTATACGGCACGACCATCTATGGCAGTACTTACGGCTGGGGGACGGTGTTCGAGTTGACACCCACCACGGGCGGGGGCTGGACGGAGCAGGTGCTGCATAGCTTCGGCAATGGCACGGACGGGGGTGAGCCCCGCGCCAGTCTGATCTTCGATGCCGCTGGCAATCTATACGGCACGACATACGGTGGCGGCATTTACTGCCATTCTATTGGCGGCTGTGGCACCGTATTCGAGTTGACTCTCACCGCGGGCGGGAACTGGACGGAGGCGGTGCTGTATAACTTCGGCAGTTTCACAGATGACGGGTATGAGCCCTCTGCCAGCCTGATCTTCGATGCCGCCGGCAATCTATACGGCACAACCCAATTTGGCGGTATCCACGGCTGGGGGACGGTGTTCGAGCTGACGCCCACCACGGGCGGGGGCTGGTCGGAGCAGGTGCTGTATAACTTCTGCGCGCAAACCAATTGCAGCACGGACGGGTTCTTGCCCAGCGCCGGCTTGATCTTCGATGCCGCCGGCAATCTCTATGGCACGACCACCTTGGGCGGCACTGACGGCGTGGGGACGGTGTTCGAGTTGACGCCCACAGGGGGCGGCGGCTGGTCGGAGCAGGTGCTGCTCAACTTCGGCACCGGCGGGGCTTTTCCCCAAGCCGGCCTGATCTTCGATGCTGCCGGCAATCTCTATGGCACAACCAGCGAGGGCGGGACTAACATCGGGACGGTGTTCGAGTTGACGCCCAATGTGGGCGGAGGCTGGACGGAAACGGTGCTGCATAATTTCGGCAGCGGCACGGACGGAAGTTATCCCTACGCCGGCCTGATCTTCGATGCCGCCGGCAATCTATACGGCACAACCCAATATGGCGGCACTTACAACTCCTGCTCTGGCGGCTGCGGGACGGTGTTCGAGTTGACGCCTACAGCAGGCGGGAAATGGACGGAGCAGGTGCTGCTCAACTTCAACGGCACGGGCGGGGCTAACCCTTACGCCGGCCTGATCTTCGATGCCGCCGGCCATCTCTACGGCACGACCCAACTCACTTATTACAACTGCAGCGGCTTCTACTGTGGGACAGTGTTCGAGTTGATGCCCATTTATGCGTCGTGTACCAGGTGTAGTCCTAGTGACTCCCGTGAGAGTGGGGTGCCCCCAGCTGACAGAAAAGACGTGCTGGAGCCGAACTGGATCGAACGACCCTGATTTTTGCCAGCATCTCCGCGAGGTTCGAGATAGAACAGTATTCCAGAGCGCGATCGCAGCCGCGACGAGGTTCGGAGCACAGGTCCCACGGCGATGTTTCCTGACTCGTTCGGGCTAAGACTAGGTTACTTGCGATAAATCGCCATTGCACAAGTAACCCTGAGCACAACCGAATCGGCGAGTCTGAATTCCCGATATTGTCCAGAAGCCAGCTTATGGGAGATCTGGCCGGATTAGGAACGAGAAACGCCCCAGTGTCCGGGAATCCACTCGGTCGAATAGTCGGCGTCTCGGACAAGTGGAGCGGCAAACTCCCGAGATACCGGCTTCCCGGAGATCTGCTTTTTGCAATTTGTGGCGCCTGTGGAATCGAGAGAAAGTGTCGGCAGCGCTGCCAGGATCTCCTATGACCGCGCGCCACTCGTTTCCGCTATTGGACCGTTGTGCATCTCCGTGATGATGCTGACAGTCGGCTGGATGGTGGGCCTTACGGGGCTTCCCGCCTTGTACGCGATGGTAATATTCGCATAGTCTCCGCCAACAGAACTGGGATTCCAGCTCGGTGTAAACGTTCCAACTGTTCCGGTGTTTTGCGATTCCACCCCGCTTGAATACGCGCCGGTTGTTGTGATGACGCCGAGCCAGGGGCTTTGGGCTGCCCAATTTGTCGAGCCGCTGTTATCAATACAGAAATTCAAGACCAGATCGTTCGCGTTCGTTGTGGTGAAGGCGCTGTTGCACGATCCTCCGGTAAACGTGTTGCCGGCCTGATTCTTTACATCCACGGGCGAGGGATCTAGCCCCGCAACCTCTAGGATTGTGAGGGTTCTTACGGCCCCAGTGGCGCTAGTGCTTATCGTGGTAATGCCGCCGGTAATTGCGCTTGCTCGGTACAGGGTTAGCCACGTTCCGTTTGCTCCAAAATTGGGCCCCGGCCCTGTCATCCTGCACATAAATATCAGAGAAGTTGTCGGTTGGGGTGAAGTTAGAGCTGTTGCCGGCCGTGGCTCCTGCAACCAGAATCGCGTTGCCGCTCGTGGTCGGGAAGTTAAACGTGCAGGTGGTCGCATTGCAGCCCTTGGACTGAA
>PLQW01000170.1 GCA_003160215.1 Acidobacteriaceae bacterium | reverse complement strand
GCCGCAACTGTTCGGTCGTTTTATAGGCAAAACCTGCATGAATGGGGGAGTAGTCAAGCCGCATCTCATTGAGAATACGAATGGTTACGACTACCCCCGAGCAGGCAATGAGCAGACAACAGGCAGGCAAAGGGTATTGCGTTCCGGTGTTGTAGCTCTGAAGCAGGTTGTAGGTGGTCTGGGTGCCAAGCAGGAACATGGCTGCGAGGATCGACGGCAGCGGATGTTGACCTGAGGCAGCATCCAGGATGGCACGCAATACGAAGAACGCCGCCAGTGTCGGCACCAGTCGCTGCACCACGAAGTTGGCCACGAATTGCGCCACGTCTGCCTGAAGGTTTGCCAGCCATCCGGTCGCAATTCCCCCACTGGGCAATGGCACAGGTACTCCGAACGAGGTGAACCAACTCAAAAGAGGCTGCAGCGTCAGGAATACGACTGCCCAAAACATCCACTTGGTGAATCCTCCGCCGATGGCGAACGTCATCGTTCCCTCGCGCCGCAAATTGACGCCGGCAATCACCAGGGACAGCAGTGCGGCTGATGGGGCCAGCAAGAGCAGGACCGAGATAATGTCGTTGAGCAGCTGCGGCGTTGCCATCTGTCATATTCCCCAAGTTGGGACTTACATCGAGAAGAAGCATCCTGGTTATAGGCAGCCCGTATTGCTTCATAGCCATTGCGGGCTGCAGGGGGAGCACGCTCCACACTTCACAGACGCAGACTTCTGGCCCGGACGGGACTCCGCTCTGGCCCATACATTCAGAGCCGCCTGAGAATCGGGAACAAATCTCGGGAGAGCCGAGATAGTCGTCTCAGTCAGGTCAGTTCGCGACCACGGCGATTTTCCGGCCACTGAGACTGGCGGCCACTACACGGATGGCCGACATACAGGCGTTGCCCTCACTTGGACTGTTGGCTCCTAAGCTGAAACTTGGTCCCTGCTGGAGATGAGTGTTAGCAGAGCCTTATCGTCCAGTCCTACGAGCTCGGGAGCCGCGCACATCTGGGGAAAAAACCGACGAACCTCACCGTGGTGGCATCCATATGTGGGTCGCAACTGCCGCATCGTGTATAACGAGGAGCATATGGAAGATCCAAACCTCACCATTGGCCCAGGGTCGGATGTCGATTCCACTCGCGGCTCGTCCCCCGCACAGGTCCGGCAGCCTGTGGACGAGAGACTACAGAAGTTGCTCGACAAAGCTCTGTATGGTGGAGGCCACCCGTCGGCACAAAAGATCAGGAATTTCTTAAATGGCACGTGGCTCGGCGAGCCTCTACACGTCGTGCTCAAGGATGTGCCCGTAGGGGCCTGGACCGTTGCGATGGTGTTTGATGCACTGGATCTCGTCTTCAACCGCCCTGAGTTCGCGCGGGCGTGCGAAACGTCAATCGGAATCGGCTTGGTCGGGGCGGCAGGCGCGGCCGTAACCGGGCTGACGGATTGGTCTGATGTTGATCCGCCTGCTCGTCACGTTGGACTGATTCATGGTCTCCTCAACTTGAGTGGCGCCGCGCTATTTGCAACGTCGCTGTTTCTGCGGAAAAAGAAATCTCGCGCGACCGGCCGCATCGCGGGCGCTCTGGGCTACGTGGTTATGAGCTACGCATCCCACCTCGGCGGCAAATTGGTGTATGAGCACAGAGTAGGCGTTGACCGCACGGATGGCCAGGTATTCCCAGAGCAGTTTGCTGCCGTTCTGCCTGAAACAAGTTTGATCGACGGCAAACTTACGCGAGTGATGTACCAAGGCACGCCGATTCTACTCGTCCGCCGCGGAGATCGTCTCTTCGCCATGGCTGAGACGTGCTCCCACTTTAGCGGGCCGCTCTCAGAAGGCAAACTCGAAGGGGATACCGTCGTATGCCCATATCACTTCTCGCGGTTTGCATTGGAGGATGGCCGAGTCCTCGACGGGCCAGCTGTTCACCCGCAGCCCTGCCTGGAAGTCCGGACGCGGAATGGACAGATCGAAGTGCGACATGCACCTGCTCCGAGCTGAAAGCAGCACAACTGACTGATGAATCACAAATCTCGCAACCGAGTCGTGGTCGAAAGTTCTTTCTTTTGCCCGCTGCCTTACGAGTGGTTACGCCTTGGCCTATAGCTGTTGAAAAATAAAGGTCAGAGTCCAAGTCGTTCATCTTTAGTGGGCAAGAGCGCTGTTTCATCTGAAGTGGCCGAAGTCAGGTCCTTAGAACTAGGGGCATCTCCGACACTTGACGAGGGACGCCCTCCGGAGGTCCCTACATGAAGGTCAGATGGTCGTCATTCTTACGGCCCACGCCGGGCGATCATCGTGGTTGCCTGACGCGGACTGATGTCCAGCATGGTTACATTGATTTTGTCCGCGCTTTAAACACGGCGGTCTGATCCAACTCTCGTAGCCTCTATCTCGTAAACAGTCAGTACGTGGCGTGTTCGCGTTACTTGGACTCTTGCAGTTCCACACCATATCGTTTTGCGGCGGACTGTATTCGCTTCCACGCCGCCCGACGTTCCGCCTCCGTAACGTCCTTCACCTGATGGAAGCGTGCAACCGCGTTGCGCACGTGAGAGGCATTTTCCAGCGGCTCCTTGCGCTGCTTGGGAAAAGCGAACGTGGTTGCGGATATCCTGTCACGAGCTGCCTTGGTGAGCTTTGTCATTGTTTTCCTTCCTCGGGAGTATCTCCCTGCGCCTGGAATTCCAGGGGACTCTTTACCACGGATTACGGCAACGTTTCTAACTCCTGCAGCGTGGTGTGATTGACGTCGTACTCTTCTCGGGTAGATTCGGCCATGCGCGGCTCATCCATTTCCTTTTTGACCCGCGCGAGAAGCGCTTGATTGGATTCTTGTCTTGGCTGGTTCTTATGCATACTTACACGATGTCACGAGTCCAAGAGCATTACAGGTCAATTGGGAACAGAGTTGACAGTTTTGGAATTGTTTTTCCTGCCGAGCAGTTTTGACCAGTCCACCGCAATCGACGCCAGGTAGCATTTCATAGTGTCAGACGACGCTCTCTTTCACGCGATCGGACGCTTGGACTATCGAAGACGAACAGTGTCAGAAGATTGGCGGAGGGTATGAGGCAGTAAAGTTCAGATTTTTACTGTTTCTCCGAATGGAGTCAACATTTTATCTACGCCGATCCAGAGTCCTACCGTCATGAAAGTTGAGAGGAACGCTCCGCCGCGCGCCAGAAACCTCGAAGAGCGGCACGTCAGCGCCCCGCAAAGCGTCAACCAACCGCCGCTGGGTATTTTGCGATGCGTGCACATCCAACTTGTTCACTCTTGACCAGACTTGGGATGTCCGAAGGCATATATCTAGCTACGTAATATGCGGAATTCACGAATGTGAATACGCGGAAATAGAGGACACACCATGACAGCAACAATGGAAAGAACACCGACAGTACTGGCGGCAGACACCCTAACCGGCGACAAAGTCGTGAATTTGCAAAAGGAAGATCTCGGAAAGATCGAGCATTTGATGATCGACCTGGAGTCGGGCCGCATCGCTTACGCGGTTCTTTCGTTCGGCGGTTTCCTGGGTATGGGCGATAAGCTGTTTGCCATTCCATGGAGCGCGCTTTCGGTGGACACGGTTGAACATCGGTTCATTCTGAACGTCGACAAGGAATTGCTCAAGGCCGCTCCCGGTTTCGACAAGGACCATTGGCCGAACATGGCTGACCACGCCTGGGGTGCCAAAGTTTACACCTACTACGGCGCCAAGCCCTATTGGAACTAAGCGCGTAGCCTGAACAGCGATGGCCGTACGCAATGATCCGGAAGTTGCCGAGTGTGGGGCTGGATCCTTTCCGACAGTCGCGATTGGAACGCAACCAGCCCCGCCTTACGTGCTGGGATTTAGTCCTGAAGAACTGCCTTGGCGAACACGCCCGGCACAACGGTCACACAATCGGCTAAGGCCGGCGAGACCCAACCGCCTAACCGACAAACATCAAGCCCCAACCAGCAGACAATCGAGGAGAATCTCTATGCCATTCACTACGGTCGGTACGGAAAGCTCCGGCAACATCGATCTCTATTAAGAGGACCATGGCTCGGGTGCCTTTGATCTCATCTTTCGTACTTGTGCTCATCGGTTTTCTCCTTGTCGTTGAGAATTGCTTAATTCAAGGAGCGGGAGTTCCGTCGCCCGCCCAGGAAACAACAAGAGCGTTCGACGAACCGGATGCGGAGGTTGAGGCTCCGCGAAGCGCCCGGCACCGGTCTCAAGCCACTTTGAGGCCGGGAATGATGGTGGCCCGCTTTGGCGCCCAACCAGTAGGAGGCCTGGACGCGAGCATCCTCATCTGCGACCAGTCGTATGGGAACTCGCGACCGCAATCGAGGCAAACAACGTAAGTCCCGGTGACGGACGCTGCAGTTGTGCTGCGCCGCAACTTGCCGCGGATGGTGATGGGGAAGCTGCACCGTTTGTGCCAACAGCCGAAGACGATGTCGAACAGACTCATAGAGCCCTTCTCGATTGAAGCTGCAATTCACGCTGCTTGCCGGTACTCTCGCCCTTCCGCGAAGGGGAGAGTCCGTATTCGACAGGGCTGATTTTCAGGGTCCCAGCCAGGTCGCGTTAAGCGCGACCGCGGCCCCAGTACCAACCGCCTCCACCAAGTAGGAACACAATCAAGACAATAATCAGAATCGTTTCTACGCTCATATTAATGTCCTATGCAGTCTGTCAGCTCAACCCTCGGGCCGTCTGTTCAATAAAGGACACACCTGGGTTCTCCCTACCATACGGGTGCTGGTGAAACGTTCCCTTCGCTGATGCGAAGAGATGATGCATGGCACTGTGCACTTCGGCAGAGTGGCTACCGAAGTTGCTCGCATGAGTTCCGATGGGAACACAGACATGCGTGGGCAGCCCGCCCGACCAGATATTTCACGTTGAATCTGTGCGCGTCGCCCTCTGGAGTCTCGATCGCTGAGTTATCTGAACATTGCCGGCGGCACCTCTGCGTGTTTCTCGTCCCGGTTTGGATGATGCCGGGGCCCAGGCCTGAGATGGTCAATTCTGCTCAGACCTCAAACAGCCACGAGATTACAAAAGTGACAGCAGAAGCGCCGCAAGTCTGCGCGTTACGAGTGCCAAGGAGAAATATGAAAACTAGTACGAAGGACAAGATCAAGGGCAGCTTCCACGAAGTGAAGGGAACCGTCAAGGAGGAAGTCGGAAAGGTTACGAACGACCGGAGTTTGAAAGCCAAAGGGAAAGCCGAAAAGAAGTCGGGAAAAGTTCAACAGCGGATAGGCCGTGCGAAGGAAGATGTCGCAAAGCTGAAGGGAAAGCTGAAAGAGCTGAAAACGAGATAGGTTCTTGAGGACTGAATCCGCGAAGAAAGTCGCGGCTTGTCTCCGTCGCCCACCAAATGTGGGCTGTAAAACACTTTTCAGGAATAAGGAGGTTTACGATGAGCAAAACAAGTTTGACCATTCGGTTTATGTGGGGCGCAATTGCCACCGCAACTTTGTTCGGGATTTTCATGTTCGTGGGTTGCAACACCGCCCAGCACGCCGACGTGAAAGATGCTGTCAACAGCGCCCTTACCAGCAACAACCTCGGTGTTGTGAGCGTTTCGCAAGATCGCGAGAAGGGCCTCATCACGCTGACTGGCGATGTCGAATCACAAGATAAGAAGGAGCTAGCCGAGAGTGTGGCAAAGCAGGCAGCCCCGGGCTACGTCATCGCCAATCAAATCGGTGTTCGTCCTTCGGGCGCCGAAAGCCAGGCTAAGGCTGTTGCTTCCAGCCTCGACAGCGGCATTGAAGATAATTACAAAGCAGCGTTGCAGGCACACAAGAATCTGGACGCCCAGAGCATCTCGTACAGTGCCACGAATGGGTCGCTCGTATTGAAGGGTAGCGTAAAGACCCAGGCGCAGAAGAACGAAGCGAACAAACTAGCTAAAGCTGTTCCTAACGTCAAGGAAGTTGTAAATGAGATTGAGGTAAAACCCGACAAGCACTCCACCGCGCACTAACCCGTGAGCGAACGAAGCAATCCGGAAGTGAAGGGGCGTGCGGCAAATCAACGGGGCGGTTCTGGCTCCGACAACATTGTCAGTCGCCGCAACGTGACATTACCGCACGCTCAATTACTTGATGAATGCTTCTTCCTCGCGGTCTTCGCCCGCGAAGTTACTGTTCAATCCTAGAGCGCGCAAATTGAGAAAACGAAAACGCGCCGTCACAATTTAAACGTGTGGCAGATGAACCTACTGCTGGGAATCGGTGCGATGGGCTTGACGAGGCGGGGGTTGGAAACCAACGGACGGTTTACCCACTGGGGCACTCCCAGAGAACACAGAGAGCGACGGATAGGCTGAAACTGCGGAGCGTGGCGCCAGTCCTCGACCTGACCACAGGCCACAAGTGGGCAGACGGCCCGCACCACTACTGTCCCGTGGCTCCAAGGTGCCCTACGTTCCGTTTGGACTGAAGGACTGCCGGCGAGAAGCTCGCCGCAATCTTAGTCATACTTGACGAGAGATGGGAACAACAGCTGCGCCGCGGGAAGCGCCTCCGATGGCGGGCTGAAGAGAGGCCTGATGAGCGAAAACTCGACGCATACTCAATCGCATATTGATTCCATTGCGAAACAAGAGCACGAGTTTTTGGAGCAGAGAACCTTTTTGGAACGCGTGAGCGACCGCGTAGCGGGCTTTGCCGGCAGCATGTTCTTTGTTCTGTTCCACATCTTGCTTGTGGTCTTCTGGGTTCTGATCAACGCCAACCGAGTCTCCTGGATTCCGCGATTTGATCCTTATCCGTTCTCGCTGCTTGGAATGATTGTCGCTGTCGAGGCGGTGGTGCTTTCAAGTTTTATACTCATGCGTCAGAATCGGATGGCAAAACGGGGAGAGCGGCGAGACCACCTGAATTTACAAGTCGATTTGATAGCCGAAAAAGAGGTCACCAAACTCTTGCAGATGGTACAGGCGATTTGTGAGCACATGGGTCTTAAGCACATCGCGGAAGACAAAGAGGTAGAAGAGTTCAGCCAGAAAACCTCAGTGGAGACTATCGCGCAGAGCCTTGAAGATACGCTCCCAGAGGCATAGCTTGCAGGCAATTCCAAGTGCATGACAATATCTGCGATGGTCGAGCAAGTTATCCTTCTTCCCCTCCGACCGTCCAGCGATTGAAGAGTTGTTCGTTCGGACAGAGAGCCGCGGCGACAATAGAGGTTGCAAGTGTTCCTCTCCCATTGGACAATTCAATTCCGCGGTGTCTTACGAATTCCATAAATTTGCTTGATTCCGAGCATCGCTTCCGACGGACATGACGGCAAAGAAACATCTGTCTAACCAGAATGTCGAAAAGGCCAAGGGATCCGGGTATCTGAAGAGATCCTTGGCGGTCTTGGGGCCGGGATTAATCACCGGGGCGGCCGACGATGATCCGTCGGAAATCTCCACCTACTCGGTGGCTGGAGCAGCCTACGGATATTCCACGCTGTGGATCGCGCTGCTCACGTTCCCCCTGATGGCTTCGATCCAGCTCATGTGCGCGCGGCTGGGTATGGTTACGGGGCGCGGGCTGGCCGCCGCGGTGCGGATGCACTATCCACGCTGGGTGCTATGGGGATCCTGCTCGATTCTCGTCGTCGCCAACATCATCAATATCGGCGCCGATCTCGGCGGTATGGCGGAGGCGACGCAGCTCATCACGGGGATTCGAGCACTCATCTGGATTCCAGTCTACGCGTTGCTCATCGTTGGGCTATTGATCTGGAGTTCTTATAAGCTGATCACCCGGATCTTCAAGTGGATGACGCTCGTCCTGTTCGCCTACGTGTTCGCTTCGTTCTACGCTCACGTCGATTGGAGACACGCGCTGGCGGTGACGTTCGTTCCCCATCTGGAGTGGTCACGCGGATTTCTTGCGGTGCTTGTGGCAATTCTGGGAACCACGATTTCTCCCTATCTTTTCTTTTCTTTTGGCAGGCAGCCGAAGAGGTCGAAGAAGGGCGGACCAAGGGCCGAGGGCTCGCCGATCGCAAGAATGCGACCGCAGCGGACTTAAGAAGCGCGCGTGCTGACACGATGGTGGGGATGTTTTTCTCGAATTTCATCATGTATTTCATCATTCTGACTACCGCCGCCACGTTACATGCGCACGGTCAAACGGACATCACAACTGCCCGGCAGGCCGCCGAAGCGCTGCGTCCTCTTGCTGGCAATGGGGCCTATTCGGGACGCCGGGGACCTTAGGTTCTTTGTTCCAGTTACTTCTGTATTTCACTCAGGAGCTCATCCACTTCTTTAGCTCCTTTCTTGTAGAGCTTCGCCTCGTCGGGGGCAAGATGGTGCAGGAGCCTCACGAATTCGCCGGCATGGACCCGCTCTTCGTCGGCAATGTCCTTCAGTACTGCGATCGCGAACTTGTTGTCAGTGGACTCGGCGAGCTGCATATACATCTGCACCGCCTCGTACTCTGCGGCCACCATGAAACGAACGGCACGTACCAATTCTTGCTTGGTCAGTTTGCGTTCATTGGCGAGACCGGAAAATGGTGCTCCAAAACCTGGCATACAGTACTCCTCCGTGAAGATGTCTTACGAAAAGAATGCACCTCTGTCTTTGGGCAGTCCCAAAGCCACAGCATAAGACGACAGCAACGAGCAAATCAGGCATTCGCTGGATCTACTCCGGAGAACGGCGCTATTCTGATCTCGACCAGCACCTCCAGCAGCGCTGCCGTGTTGCGAACGCTGCCTGAGATATTGACGAGTGCATCCGAAACGAGAGGATGTTGTTCCGCCAGAGCCTCAAGGCGGTCACTCACGCTGTAGAGTTGCTGAACTTCGTCCAGGATTGCATTCTTATGCATGAGAACCCAGCTTTCCTGAGAGCCTAAGGAAAGAACACTTCAGGTGGGCTGACTTAGTTCAGGGAACCTGAAGAGGGCTCGCGCACCAGCGTCCGGAGTCGATCTTCCCTCCTGAAGAGCGTGAATACCATCAAGCAGCATATTCACGCGTTCATCCTGCGATTGCGCTAGGCGCGCCAACGAGAGTATCCCCAGCCGCCGCCGCCGAGCAAGAACAGCACTACGAGAACAATCAATACGGTTTCCATGTTGTACCTCATCTGTGAGAGGAAGCTGGACTGGCCTTTGAAACGGTCGTCTCGCTTCTTCACTAAGCAACATCATAGAAGTGGCTAAGAAGGATGTCTGGTCACATTGGACCACCATGAGCGCTCGACACGTACCGCGTGCACGCTGGGTTGTGAAATGATTTGCGTTGTGATTTGCCGGGCGTTTACGTTCCGACTCGTTCGTGCTGACATTTAGGCTGGCTTCGAGCGGCGGTACTAGGTGCGAACGACGGCATCCTTTCAA
>PLQW01000192.1 GCA_003160215.1 Acidobacteriaceae bacterium | reverse complement strand
CCGGAGCCTTATTCGTCCTGAATGCCAGACTAGGGCAGGCAACCCGTAGGGCGAGCGTCGGGGTGTCAGTACAGGGCATCGTTTCCAAGACCCTCGCCAACTTTATTTCACCGATCACACTTTGGCTGGGCAACCGAGTGCTTTCTCCTCCCAAGAGTCAGGGCTACGAGAGCGGGGGGCTGTGTCGATCTCTTGGTGAAGCCTTCCTTCGCGAGGCGCTTGCCAACTTTATTTCACCGATTACACTTTGACTGGGCAACTAATTCTCCGCCTCCCGAACCGCACAATAGCTGGACTTGTAGCTGACAAATCTCGGTCGTCGCGGTGCGTTTTGACAGCAAAGAGATTTCGCATTACAAAGTGCCCACAGTGACGACCGACCCAGTAGTGCTCAGCACCCTGTTAGCGGAACTATCCCTAAGACAGCTCCCGTGTGGAGGCTGGGCTGCCCTTGCATCGTCTTCGCAGCCAGCAATTGAGCCAACGTGCTACTCCGCACTCGCACTCGGCTCGGCGCCTCTAGGCGACATCGAACGCGCTCAGGACTTTCTGCTTCACACCCAAAACCCTAATGGCAGTTGGCCAGTCTTTTCCGGGGACGATCAGGAGGGTGGCTGGGTTACTTCGCTGGCCGTAATGTCCCTTTTTGATCTGGTACCAGCAATACCGGCCAGGTTGAAAGGCCTTCACTGGCTCGTGAGCTGCGTCGGCAGAGAAGGGAATTGGTTCTGGAAATGGAAATTTCGTACTGCCGATCGCCACGTTCGCTTCGACCCGGATAAGTTCGGTTGGCCATGGTTCCCTGATACAGTCAGCTGGGTTGTTCCCACCGCATTCTCGATCCTCGCCTTAACCCAACTCCCTTGCTCTTGTGGCGGGCTGGAAAAAGTCCCGTTCCGCGTTGAGCGTGGGGTCGAGATGTTGCTTGATCGTGCCTGCCCTGGCGGTGGTTGGAATGCCGGTAACGGAACTGTCTACGGGGCCGCCCTTGCACCGCACGCCGACGATACGGCGATCGCGCTGTTGGCACTGTGTGATCGAGCAAAGGAACCGGTTGTGCAAGCCTCCGTCGACTACTTGGAACGGGTTGGCCCAACTCTTACGGTGCCATGGAGTCTCGCGTGGGCGATTCTTGCGCTCGCCGCTCACCGCCGGCCGATTACTTTGCTTCAGCGTTCTCTTGTTGCACTTCCTGACCTTGTAAGCATTGACGACACCAACACGCTGGCGTTAGTCTGCCTCGCGCTTGACTTCCAGCGCGCCCTATCCGTTTTCGGGGTGACGCTGTGAGCGTCACTCGCCGAGACTTTCTAATTGGCAGCGCCGCTCTGGCGGCGGGCGCAACGGTGACCGCTCCTTTCCTTTTGCCCAAATATCATTTGGATCAACGACCGAAGCGATCCCGAGTCGCGATCCTCAATGCGCAGCAATACTCACAGCAGCTTGACCAGATTCTTGCCGCGGGTCTCCGCCTCTTCCCGATCAACATCCGAGGCAAGACGGTGCTCCTCAAGCCCAATTTGGTCGATTACATACCTGGCAATGCAATCAACACGCATCCGTCGCTAGTTCTCGCCGCTGCGGAGTCATTCCGGCGCATGGGAGCAAAGTCGGTGATCGTTGCCGAAGGACCCGGACATCAGCGTGACACTCAACTGGTGCTATCTCAGAGTGGTTATGAGCAGTGTCTTCGAGGTGAGCGTATTCGATTCGTCGACCTGAATCGTGACGAACTGATTCGCATTCCCCTACGCGCGAGCTACACGGGGATGACGCACCTCTGGCTCCCCCGGACTGTGCTGGAAGCGGATTTTCTGGTTTCCATGCCGAAGATCAAGACCCACCACTGGTCCGGCGTCACGCTCAGCATGAAGAACATGTTTGGCGTAGTGCCGGGCGCGAGATACGGTTGGCCGAAGAATATTCTCCACTGGAAGGGCATTCAGGAGAGCATCCTTGATCTGTGTGCCACTGTGCCCGTCAACTTCGTTATCGCGGACGGCATTGTAGCGATGGAGGGAAACGGGCCCCTTAATGGCTCCGCTCGCCCTCTGGGAAAAATTGTGCTTGCGGACGACCCGGTGGCTGCCGATGCAACCTGCTCGCGGTTGATGGGATTTGAACCCGACCGGATCGTTCACATCCGCGAGAGCGCGAGATTCCTAGGCAACGCTTCTCCTGCACTCATCGACCAGGTTGGAGAAACCGCCAACGCTCCGGCGGCTCCTTTCCAGGTGGTTTCGGAGTTTCGATTTCTTCATGCATTTTGACACGCTGTCTCAGGGGCATCCCCCCGAGAGGCGAGCACAAATACAACGCCGCGATTTCTTCTAGATTCTCACTTTTCCGAAAACTGCTTGGGGTTTTGCTGAATTTAGCTGGACACCTGAAATGCTCGAAATCGAAATTGCAGCCGGTGCACGCCTCTAATTAAAGACTGTGTTCGGAAACCCAGGGAATGCGTTTCACCGAGCGGAATCGAAGAGTTTCTGCTCTAGATGCCAGTCAGGAAAGGCTCACGGCCTGGCTGACACATCCGGTCGGCGCCTGGTAGATGGAGCGATTTATTCCCGAGGAGGAGCTCTTCGTGATGTTGATTTCGGTTCCGACTGCGTCAGCCGATGGAATCGGAAATGTAATCTCGTGGTCCATGGCTAGAGGCGTTCCTGTCGACCCAACGTTGAGCCCGGAATCGAAGGTCTTTTCGTTTGAGCAGACCTAGGCTAAGCTGGAACTTATGGGCGAAGCAGAATATTTGTTGAGCTATCCGCGAGTTTTCTTCGTGTTCTCGTTTCTTTTACTGTGGCTCTCGGCGCAGCTTGGGGCCTCTTTGCGCAGGCGGCGGCCTCTGAAGGACGACGAGCGCGGTGATTTCGGAATTGTGCAGACGGCTACCTTGACGCTGCTCGGCCTCATCATCGGATTCAGCTTCTCCATGGCCGTCAGCCGCTACGATCTGCGCAAGAGCTACGAGGAAGCTGAGGCCAATGCGATTGGCACGGAATATGTCAGAGCGGACCTACTTTCGACAACCGGAGCGGCAACAGTACGCGCCCAGCTTCGAAAATACCTTGACTTGCGTATTTTGTTCTACCGGACCCGCAATGAGGTCGAACTTCGACAGATTAGTGCTGATACCGCCCACCTGCAGGGCGAGATGTGGTCTGCAGTGCAGGCTCCGGCTGTGGAGCGACCGACACCCGTGATCGCTCTCGCCGTTTCGGGAATGAACGATGTGCTTAACTCGCAGGGATACACCCAGGCGGCATGGTGGAACCGCATTCCAGCGTCGGCATGGGGTTTAATGATAGCGATCGCCATTTGCAGCAACGTGTTGGTCGGCTATGGTGCGCGTACCGCAAGAGTAAGAGCCGGGCTGCTTTTCGTGTTGCCGCTGGTTGTCTCAATCGCGTTTCTTCTCATAGCGGACATCGACACTCCGCGTAAAGGCTTCATTCACGTAACTCCCCAGAATCTCATAAGCCTATCCCAGTCCTTGCCGATGCAGTAAACCAAGTCGTTGAAGGCACCAAGAATCCCTGAGGGGCGCGCCCGGGGATGCCGGCCCGAGTCGCTGTGACGTCACCCAAGCAGAACTCCGCGATGGCACGCGTTGCACTACGATCTCGAGACACGATGGTCGCGCGCTTGAGATCCGGGCTATAGTCAGTGGTTTGGGATCGTTTTTGTTTTTGAGTTCGATACGGTTGCTCAGACGAAAACGCACGCCGGAATCAGCGCAGTAGGTGTTTTCCTGTTTTTCGGAGCGACCATGGCCTTACTCGCCGGAACCACGCTGGTTTGGAGGGGTACCATTCTGGACGGCGCCTGGGTCGTGAATGCAGTTGCGTATGCGCGGCGTGCACGTCTGGGAAAGACAATAGGGATTCCCTTTCTGCTGCTCGGCGCAATTCTAGTAATTGCCGGTATAGGCTGGTTGAGACGACGCCTTTGGGGATGGCGATTAGCGGTAGCCGTCATCGCAACCCAGATTTTGGGAGATCTGGTGAATGCCTTCATGGGTGATGTTGTCAGAGGCGGAGTCGGCTTCGTGATTGCCGGGGCTCTGCTCTTCTACCTGCTACGTCCAGAGGTCCGATCTGCTTTTGCAAGTGGCGACACGTCGCGGATCGGCTGACGAATTCCGAGTTGTCGAAGGTGGTGGGTTTCTGGAATGACGCCGAGCTCTGTCATAGAATTTCTAATTTGGTTGCTCTTCGCCGCTGCGATCATCGCCATGCTGGCGAAGCGTCTGAGGATTCCCTACACGGTATCCCTTGTCGTCGGCGGGTTGCTCCTCGGAGTCATTCGCATTCCAATTCCGATGCTGTCGCCACTGCAGGCCGGTCACCGTCCCGATTGGCTGACGCCTGACATGATTCTAATATTGTTTCTTCCAGCGCTGGTCTTCGAAGGCAGCCTGAAGCTCGACGTGCGGGACCTTATTCGGGATTCAGTACCTCTGTTGCTACTCGCCAACGCTGGTGTTCTGCTCGCTGCCCTTGTGACGGGATACCTTGTGCATTGGTTGATCGGCTTGCCGTTGCTTATCGCACTTCTCTTCGGGTCCATTATCTCTGCTACAGACCCCATTTCTGTACTGGCGATCTTCAAGGATCTGAGGGTAGACAAGCGGCTATCCCTCATCATGGAAGGAGAAAGCCTTCTCAATGACGGAACGGCAGTCGTTCTCTTTGGAATCCTGTTTGGAGCCGTGGTTGCGGAAAAGTTAAGCGTGCCGAAGAGTGTCGAGCAGTATGTCCTGGCGGTCGTCGGGGGAGCAATTCTGGGTTCGACATTGGGATACCTTGCGAGTCGGATGACAGAGACAGCGGACGATCCTCAGGTTGAAATTACGCTTACAACGATTCTTGCGTATGGCAGCTATCTATTCGCTTATCACCTGCACTTGTCAGGTGTGATCCCGACAGCATCTGCGGGGCTAATGCTCGGCAATGTCGGCTCGAAAGAGGGGATCAGCCCTCGTGCGCGTATCGCAATACAGTCGTTCTGGGAGCACATTTCGTTCGTCATGAATTCCCTCGTGTTTCTCTTGATTGGCCTCGAAATCCACGTGCGTGAACTCCTGCAGAATTGGACCTCCGTATTGTTGGCCATCGGCGCTGTGCTTCTGGCGCGCATACTGTCGGTCTATCTGCTCGTTCCTCTAAGCAATCGCTTTGCAGAGAAGATTCCGTTTCGTTGGCAGCATGTAGCCGTCTGGGGCGGCCTTCGTGGAGCACTGGCGCTCGCTCTGGCCCTAAGTCTGAACAGCGCGTTTCCCTATCGCGAGCAAATCCTGAACTTGACGTTCGGCGTGGTCATCTTTTCCATCCTGGTGCAGGGTCTGACGATCAAGCCCCTTGTAAAACTTCTCAGGCTTGCCAATGGTGACGACGCAACACCAGCATGAATGTGAAAGTCGCATCCTTGGGTGTACTCAGGCACTCACCGGACCGCGGATCGCCGACACTAGCTGTACAGTCCAGGGTATTCCAACCGACGTCGACAGCCAGTATTTTGCCTGACCTTCTCGTGCGTCCCTTTCTTTGGATCGGATTGCATTGCGCATTCGTGGATGCTTGCTATGGCAGGAGGGTTTTCCCTGGCTCTCCATTCCTGGGCGACCCATTGCTGAGTACCCGCATCGGCAGGGGTGAAGTCAGCGAGGGTTCGTGCTGAAAGAAATGCAGGAGGCTAGCTTGTGCAGTCTTGCGGTTATCAGAATCAATGTCAGATCTTGGACCTGAGCAGCAAGGCAGATCCGATGGCGACAGCGAGGGTTATCGCCCTAACGTCGCGACCAAATAGGACCAACCCAAGTGCTGCGAAGCAACAAAGAATGATGAATGCTCGCTATATCTGTACATGTCGGTCCCTGAATGTCAGATAGAGCCGTCGAGCAATCATTTTGGGCGTTGTATGCGTGTGTCCCCCTTGGGGTTCAGCGACTGCCTTCCTATCGGTATTCGAATCTTGTTTTTGAGTTGGCGCTCCCTTGGAAACTACCAGTGCAGGACCTTCAGAACCGCCCTAGCAGTATGAGGAAAAAGCCATTCAACACCTCGTGCGGTCAGTAAGACAGCGCCGAGAATGACTATTATTGCAAGGATCAATATGGACTGGCTAATAACTTCGGTAGCAAGAGCAGTCAGCCAACCCGAAGGGACTGACCTCTTGGTAAGGGCCAATATGGGTTTCATCCCTTACCTCTCTAATCGAGCAGCAGGAAGCAGGCTTCAGGAAAATGAAAAGCAGCGAGAATCGGTGAGAACGGGAGCCCTAGCAGCGGAGAGTAGGCAGTTGCACGAGGGGTGCCTCTGCCGAAGAATAGAGAGTCAACGCCGGCCGAACGCAGCCAGTCCGCTGCTGCAGGGAGAAGGACACGATTGTCGTCATTGAGAATAAGAGTGCAAAAGCAGCAGCGGCAGCCCGGAATGCGGTAGCAGGGCCATTCGTGGTGGTGAAAGGACCAACCGATAAGGGAAACAGAAACACCGCGAGAGCGCCAATCACTAGTACCACTGCGATGTTTCGCCGCAAATACATTTGTGCTCTCTTCCAACCCCGGCCTACCCGCGGACCAGCCCCATCAAAGTAAACCCAAATGTAAGTAAAGAGTTGCAATCTTACCACCGGAAAGGCTCGCCCGAAACAAGCGCGAATCGACATGCCAGCATCTGCCCGAGAATCGTCGCAAGGCGTCGTTCTCAAGCAGCGCCAAAAAGAGGACGGAGGGGGTGTTCGACAACACCGGGTGGGAACGTCGCCGCCAGCACTTGCGGGACTCGCCGTGGGGCTGATAGCCCCCTGTCCCAAGCCCAGCGCAAGGCTAAAGGACAAATAGTGCGCCGGCGTTCCTCGATGGGTATATAGTGTGGGGCTAGCGGGAGCTAAAAGGGAAATTCCCAGCGAGAAATGTAGCACAAACATGTGATCAAAATCACTGCTGCATGTACGTGAACAGGGAGAAAATAGCAAGAAGAGAATCATTGGGGAAAAGCGCTCCGCTTCTTGAGTGGGGCCTTAGGAAGTCTGTTAGGAGACCCCCAGAAGCGGAAAGCACGGTTGTGGCACCTTCTCAAGGAGGTGTTCGATGAGTTTGCTGGCTGCCCCAAGCATTTCACTCCGCAACATTATGTTCGCGACAGATTTTTCGTCTTCTTCGGAGGCAGCGCTACCGTACGCTATCGGCCTGTCCCGCCGTTACAACAGCTTACTGAATATCGTGAGCGTTGTCCCTGCGGAGATATGCGACAACGCGCAGCCGCCGGACCCGTTCTACTTTAGACATTCTGCCGAGAACAAGATGGCAAACCTTGTGACGTCCGAGCTGTTCCAGGGAATCAGGCATCAAGAACTCGTCAAAGAGGGAGAGGGAGAAGTCCCCCAGGTTTTGTCCGAACTGATGCAGAAACTCGAAATTGATTTGGTTGTACTGGGGACGCATGGACGAGGCGGGGTAAAGAAGCTTCTTCTTGGCTCGGTAGCAGAAGAGATTGCTGATTCCGCGCCCTGCCCCGTGCTCACGGTTGGGCCATACGCCTCCCCGAAACCGATACCGGAACTGAAGCTGGCGAGAATTCTGTGCGCGACCGACTTGCTGCCTGGTTCGGCAAAAGCGCTTGCGTATGCGTTCTGGTTGACGGAGCACGAGCATGCCCACTTGACTTTGCTGCATGTTCTCAAGATGCCCGCCGATGTTCCGCTGGAATACCCCGAGGCAGAAAGGAACAGTTCGATGAAACGGCTTGAGCAACTCGTTCCGCTCGAGGCCGGCATTTCCGGGGAAACAGAATTCATCGTCGAAGTCGGTGCACCGGCAGAACACATCTTGAAGGTGGCTGAAGGCAACGGTTCAGACTTGATTGTGATGGGACCGCACCATACTTCCCATCCCCACGTCTCCGCACACCTCCCCTGGGTTACACCTCACCAGGTTTTATGCCATGCCCGGTGCCCGGTTTTGACCGTTAGAGACTGAGCTCTTTGATTCCTTCCTCGCTTCGAGCAGGGTTTGCGCCTCCTATCGAGAACTATTGCGGGGCACAGTGAGTGTATCGAAGGCGTGGTTGAAGCACATTATCCGGAATCGAATCCAATCGTCAGCCCGTCCTCTTCGGCGCCCCAGTTAGCAGCTCCTGCAGTGCCTGCAGCAAGTCTTGCGGGTCAACCGCCGCATTCAAAACCGCATCGGCCATTTCAGCGTTGTCGATGCTTCCGCGATACAAGACAATGATCCGCACATTGGGATTGTGTCGTCGGGCGTACGGTGCGACCCGAATTCGATCCTTCACCGCTAAGCCGACGCCAATAATTAGCGCGCCTGCCTTGAGTTCTGTTGCGTTGTCGAGCGCTTGCTCGACCGTTGCGGTATGGCCCGCAAAGCCGGCCCGCTCCAAAGTCTTGCCCAGTAGCCCCGGATCCGCAAAGGTGCCTACCAGAAGAACGACCCTCGAATAACCCTGCCGTTGGCTCGACGGACCAGAAGACATAATGCGTATCACCCGCAAGAAGACTGAAAGTCCATGGGTTCGATCAGTTACGAATAGTCAGGCGCACTACTGCAGCACGTGGGATGTGACCTGCTCGAATCAGGTCGACTTCAACGGCTCTCTATCGGAGAGCGCCGTGATTCAACCTCTCCCCTCTACCCACATCGCTTCCGCCGATGGTCGTTGCCGGGCCTGGTCCTTGTCGAGATGAGGCAACGGGCTCGCGCCATGAAACTAAGGCGCAGATCGGAACGACGGTGATAAGCGGTCCCAGCGCCCTTGGAGTCTTCCTTGAAGCGTTGAGCTTGAGGCGTGAGTTGGGCCGTGATACGGGAATCCACCGGTAGGCCTAACAGCCCGTGGTGAAAGTGATGTCATTCAGAAAACAGCGAGTAAGACATAAATCGCACCCAATGAATACAGGCACTTACGACCGACGCTGCGGCCTAGCTTGCGGGTTCGAGAGTTTCACCACAGGCTGCTAAGCCCGACCAGGCATGTTGACCCCATAGGAATCCAGAACATCATGCAGGGTCACGATGCCTTCCAACTTGTGCACATCAGCACGGCTCACAACCGGCAGGATGTCGATCTGGTTTGCGCCCATGCGCTCGAGCGCCAAATCAAGCCCTTGGTCCTGGTGGACATGCGGGAAAACAAGCCCATCCACGAGCTCACCCAGGTTCTTGGCAGCACCTTCAGCTCGCTCTCGTTCGAGCGTCGGGAGATTGATAAGGCCAACTACACCTCGTCGATCGGTCACCAGCCACGTTCGGAATTCGCTCGAACGGACCCGTTCCAGAGCTTCCTCAACCGTGATCTCGCTTGGCAGCAACTCCGTCGCAGTGTGCATGACTCGAGTTACCTGGCGCTGACCATGCCGGTGACGCGTCTCCGCCGTAGGGAGGTGTATGCCATCTTGTACTGCTAGGGCATCGTAGATGGGCTGACGTTGCAATCGTGAAGAGATGAAAAGGCTTACCAGATTCGCAATCATCAGCGGGACGATCACCGCATAGTCCTGGGTCATCTCGAAGATCATCAGCACCGAGGTCATCGGAGCGCGCACGATGCCCGCGAAGACCGCGCCCATCCCCACCAGCGCGTAGGCACCCGCGGTCGCTGTGTAGGCTGGCAGCAAACGATGTGCCACGGTACCCACTGTACCTCCCAACATGGCGCCGATGAACAGTGCAGGGCCGAAGATGCCTCCCGCATTGCCCGATGCGTAACTTGTGGTCACGGCGAAAAGCTTCAGCACTAGCAACAGGACCATCAGGGTCAGTGCCATCCGTCCATTCAAGACATCGCCGACATAGCCATAACCCACGCCTAGGACCTGCGGCACAAATAGTCCCATCAACCCTACTAGCAATCCCCCAGCCAGCGGCTGGAACCAGACTGTCTTCTGGGGGAAACGGAGGAAGCGCGCCCGCATGCCCAACAGCAGTTTCGTGAAGCTCGCGGAGACCAGGCCCCCGGCCACGCCGAGCACCGCGTAGATGGCAAATTCCAGAGGATTGACTAATTGATATTGCGGAACTTTGAAGAGAGGATTATTGCCGAGCAGCAGGCGAAGCACCATCCAGGAGGTCGCTGAGGCCAACACCACCGATCCCAGCACCGGCGCGTGGAGGTCGCCAACAATCTCCTCCAGCGCAAACAGCACTGCCGCCAGCGGCGTATTAAAGGCGGCCGCAATGGCTGCCGCCGCACCTACCGGCAGAAGCGCCTTCACTTTTTCGGGGCGCAGTCCCAAGCGGCGTCCGAGCACAGAAGCGATGCCCGCACCAACTTGAACCGACGGCCCCTCGCGCCCTAGAGGTATTCCGCTGGCCAGCGTGGCTGAGGTACAAAAAAACTTTCCTGCCACGGTGCGCATTGTGATGCGGCCCCCTCGGGCAAACAGGGCAGCTTTGGTTTGCGGCACTCCGCTGCCTCGCGCGTCGGGAAAATAGCGGAACAGCAGGTAGCCGATGCCGAGTGAGCCTACGACCGGGAATAGCACGCGTCGCCACGGAGCACCGCCCGCCGGATAAAGCCGCATCCCCGCTCGTTCGGTCAGCAGGATGAAAGCGACGACCGCCAAACCCGTCAACGCGCCTATAACCAGAGCCAAGACCAGAAATACCTGGTCCTCACGCTCTTGCAACTTGGCCATGAGATATGACTGCGGCGTTCTCCACCAACTTCCGCTCGTCGTCTGGCCGTTATGACTCATCTCTTTTGGGGCGATCTCTTGAGATCATACCTCCCGGACTGCTTTTGGAGAGCAGAGAGAGTTGGTGCGCATGGTACCTGTAAAAGTGGAGGCATTCGACATTTCGATCCGAGGCGCCATCAATAACCAATTGGATGGGCCGCCGCCTTTGCCCAGCCCGCAAACGGGACAGCAGGAGCACACGGAGGAGGTGTCCATGGTCAGGTCACATCCTACTCCCTGGAGAGACTAGGCAGCGCTACAAACCATTCTCGAGTCGAGACAGATTCCATGTGACTTACTTCGATAGAGAAAAATCGACCTTATTTGTGCCGGGGACACTCAGAGGCTTGGTCTGCTGTTTCATCCCTTCGTGCCATGCGACCAGGTTGTACTTGCCATCAGGGACGTTTTCGAGTTTGTAGTTCCCACTCTCGTCGGTCTCGGCAAAGTAGGGCGTCGGGCTGACGATGATGTAACCCGCCATCTCCGGGTGCGCGTTGCATAGCAGTGGCACGACACCGGGCTGGTCAAACTTAAAGGAGCGCTTTTCCCCCTTCGGCCAGGTGCCGAGGTTGTGTCCTAATTTCTTGTTGCCGCTGATCGCAGACCAGAAGACGTTATGTTGTACGTTGTCGCTGTTCAGGAACTCAACCGTCGTCCCTTGCTGTATTACCAGGATGTGCGGGCTGAACATCATGCCCCGATGCTCCACTAGCGGTGTCTGCGTGGGAGCAGGAAATGTCTTGCCTTGGATGGTGTCCACGTACACGACCGACTTCCCCGGAGATACTTTGCCTTCGATGGTGCCGGCGACAGCGGCGGCTGCGACGGCGGTAACCAGCAACAGAGTGATTAGAAAACTGCGCGTCATGAAAATTCCTTTCGTAGATTTGTGTTTCCTCAGGTTCGGGCCGTTAATATTTTACGGTGTGATTTCGACCACACCCTTGGCCAAAGCAGAGCCGTTTTCAGTTATGGCGACCTCCGACCAATTGAACGAATAAATCCTTGACAATCGCAGCGCGTTGCCTTCCGGCATCCTCGGCTCATTGCTCGGGCAGAACCGGCAGTGCCGCCTTGTTCACCACCAACGGATCATCCCTTAGCCTGATGTAGAGCAGTGTACCGTTGGGACGAGGCACGCTGATCGTCGGGTCTGCAAATCCTTCCGGCACCGACACCGAGATTTTGAATTGCGGATCGGAGGCAATCGAGTCGATGAGGTAGAGATTCGATCCGCTCAACGTGCACTGCCGGTCCGGACTGTCGGGGCAGCGGACTTCTTTCAGAGTCGGCACCCGCACAAGAGTGATCAGCGGCCGCCAATCACCCTTGGCACCGTTGGTACCTACCGGACGGAAGCGCAGTTGTCCAAACGCGGCCGGACCGAAAGCCTTAAGCGGATCGAGAACGCCCATCACTGTCTTCGAATCCTGAAAGTTCAGGGTCCCGTCGGCGAAACTGAGCAATGTGTGCACGGAATTGTCTTCCGTGGCAATCTCGATCTTCTCCTCCCGTGAGAATGTGTCGGGTATCTGGCTCTTCAGGCAGAACGACAGCCGGGCGTTTTGCGGAAGCACATCCTGGTTCACCATATGAATGCCGGCGGAAGAATCTTCACGACCGGACTGGATACTTTTACTGATTAGCAGCACCTTGGGCCGCGGCGACTCGACGGTAGTTTGCAACGCCAGGTCGCGGCCATCCTTGAGTGCGACGTGGGCAGTGATTTTCTCCTGCGGCTGGAGCGGAGAGATGGGAGTGGCCGCAGCCAGAAATAACTGGTCCACGGTGCCGTCCCGCGTCAGTTTCGATGGTGCGAAATGCACTCCGTTCACCTGCACGCCGGCAACCTCGTCCAGGCGCGTGCCTTTCAGTAATGCCTGCCGGTCGCCAGAGTTGATAATCAAGCTGTCGAGGTGGCCGGCCTCGGCGTAAGTTTGCAGAGACACCCTCTCTGCCTCGGACAGACCAGCCTGCTTCACTTCCATGGTGGCCGCACCTGGCGCCGCGTCCTTCAGAGAAACCTTGATTTCGATTTCCTCCGGCTCGGAGAGCTTCCAACTGCTGTCGAGTTTTTTCCCCGTGTGGTCATGCACCGTGATGTCGTCCACGCAGGTGGCAGCGTTGGATTGCAAATGCAGCATGTTCTCGCGGCCGACGATGAGCGCGCTCCGGTCGGCGGGGACAAGCGTCCACTTCACCGGATGGGAAGCGTGCAGGTGGAACGTCGGACCCTCGAAGGCCTCGAATCCCCAGTAACCGCGCAGTGTTCCGGACATTTCTGAATCGAGATTGGCGTGCTTCAGGCCATGGGTATCCACGACGAAGCCGCCACGTGATGCGTCGGCATGGATGGGGAGATCGAATGTCTTACCGGACTTGCTCCAGGTATGCAATACGAAGTCGTGGCCAAAACTGGTGGAAAAAATCAGCGGCGCGCCCTCTGCTGGCAGGACCAGCGATGGTTTCTCCAAGCATGAGACCTGCTTTGGATCGACCGGACGCAAGGGAGGCAGCTGCGCGGCTTCCACCGCGGGCAGCCCGATCACCAATACCGACTTTGGATTGCGGAACGAAGGCGGCGTGTTGAGCTTTAAGTTCAGTTCCTTGGCTTGAGGCAATGCCAGTGCGGGAATGTATTGATATACCGCGGTGTGCAGGGCGGTCAGCAATTTGGCGACGTCCACCACGGCTCCAACGTAAGCGCTGTAATAGCCTCCGCCCGCCAGTCGCGTGGTGCTGAGCTGTCCGATGAGGTCGGCCGATGGACCCGATGTGAGGGCGGCCACCATCGACTGGCTGTGCGGGTCATCGAGAATCAGCTGATCCGTGTTCTGCATCAGGCAAGGTGCCTGCTGTTCGCTCGGCTTGTCGAAACACTGCGAGTCTAGCTTGATGTTCAAGCTGCGCGCCAGTAGCACGGATTTCGCATGAAGCTCTTTGGGATCCTCGTTGGAAGCCTGCTTCACGGCGGTGAGATAGGCATCGAGACGAGAGCGGTCGAGACTGGCCTGGTTCAGGTCCTGCGCCGCGCGGACGAAAGCGCCGGGTCTGCCGCGTACGGCAGAACGTAAGGTGCTGAAATCCCCACCCGTCTCCGGAGCCAGGAAGAGCAGAGCTTGCTCCGCTCCCTTCGGCACCGTCACCAGGATTCCTTCCTGGCAAACCTTTTTGTTCCAGGTTTCCGCGCGGATGAACCAATCCTCCGGCGGCGGGTTGGTCGAGCCGCGCAGAAACGCTACGATCAGCAGGTAATGCGCGGTTTGGCTGTCGGGAAAGTTGGGATGCACCCAGAGCCGGTCGCCGGTCTGCAGGTTCGGTACCTTGGCAATGGGCAGCTCTTTGCCGACCCGGTCCACCATCACTTCCACCCGCGGACCAGGCAGGTCAAAGGCCGCACTATCGGCGCGGGCAACGGAAGTAAGGATGAGAGCGAGAAGGGTGGTCTGTACGAATAAAAATCTCGAGCGCATACTTCTATAATAAGTGTCCTCCGACAAAGCCGTATCTATTATGATTGCTCGCCCCTCAAAAGGAGTTTGATCGCAAACGGTTAAAGTCAAGAAGCAAGGGGCCGTAGCGTTTGTGTTCCGAAAGGTGCCTCCTAGGAGTGTGTCGGGAATAACAAATCTTCAACGTAGAATCAATAACTTACAGACGCAGATCTGTCCGTAACTTATTGATTCTACGTGCAACAAAATCTATTCCCGACAGACTCCTAGGCGAGGAGAAGCACACTCCTGGAACTGTCAAACCTTTGTCGCCTGCTCACAGAGCCGGGAGAACGCGCCACCCAATATGCAACTCTTGCCCAGATCCAGAACCTAAGAGAAATAGCGCGCAGCAAAAGCCCGGATGTTGGCCGCCACCGAAGAAACAGAAGAACGATCTCTTCAGCCGGATCGGGACACTCGTGACGGCCACATCCCCTGGATGAGCCGGGATCCGATCGGTTAGCAATTCAGCATTTCTGAACCGACTCGGTCTGGTCCGGCGAGTTCAACGCTGCATGGAAAAATGCGCCCGACGATTGAGTTGCCAGCAGGCTTCCGTTTCTTCCGTGCAGAACGGTTTTTCCTTGCCATAGCTAATGGTTCGGATTCGGCCTGCACTGATTCCCAACCTTTCCAACTGATCGCGCACCGCATCGGCACGGTTGTCGCCCAAGCCCAAGTTGTAGTCCTCGGAGCCCCTTTCATCGCAATGACCGGAAATCAATAGGTTGTAGTTGGGATGAGCAGCCAGGAATCTTGCGTCCTGCGCTACGGCCGTTTGCTCGTTCTGAGGAACAGAGTATTTGTCGTAGGCAAAAAAGATGTCCTTCATGTTTTGTGAAAATAGTTGTTCGTCGCCAGGTCCCGCGTGGGCTATGGAAGGTGGTGGAACGATGACCGTGACACGGGCACTGGCTTCTTTGGAACCGCCAGGCCCCTTGGCCGTCAACAGATAAGTGGTGGACGATTGTGGCACTACGGACGTGGAGCCTTTTGCGGCAACGGTTCCAACTCCAGCGATAGCGATTTCATTGGCGTTAGCCGTATCCCACGTAAGCCTGACAGCTTCGCCACGCTCGACCGTGTCGGGGCTTGCGGCGAGAGTGGCCGTTGGCGCTGATGGTGGCGGCGGTGGGGGAACTGTTTTGGCAACTTGAGTTTTCTTGGCGCAGCCTACGAGTAGCGTGACGGAAGCGGCTGCAACGATGGCGAATATGCGCAATGAACGTACAGGCATATGGTCCTCCAGAATCGTGGTGATGGTTGGACAGAATCGGGTAGAGGACTTTGCAGGGTGAAGAAATTAACAGCGCAGGCTCGGAACCGGTGCCGAATCGTATAGCATCACGCCGACGACCTGAATTCGTGGGCTCAGGCGCAAGTCACAGCAGGAGACGAACACCCTCAGCAAGAACGAAATTGCGGCGAACAGGAGAATCGCAAAGGCAAGGGCCCGCAATGCTGTGAGGGGACCATGGGTGGCCGTGAACGGGCCCGCTCCTAGCGGAAACAGGGCAACTAACAGGACTCCAAGCCAACTAATACGGCGGCATTTCGGCACCATGGCAACATGCTTCAATATAGCCTATGGGAAACCCTACACTGCACGCAACCCGGATTCCCCGTAAGAGTTGCTGTCTCACCGAGAAAACTCAGCCGATACTCCGATTCAAGGTTCAGTATTCACGGGCTCGGCTGGTTGTGCAGGGTACGAATGGCGTAGCGAAAGCCTTCGGGCTCCCCTTTCACAGGTCCCTGGTACGGCCGATCAATGTCCGCGATGGCGACCAGCACCAGTGAGATCAAACTGTCGTAATGTATGTGTTATCAGTCCGGACGAAGTTTTCGGCATGCACCTGACGCTTTATGGTGTGGATGGGCTGGTTGGCGGATGGATATTCGCCTGGCCACATAACCGACTGGCGTAGGCCCCTATCAAAGAGGAAATGCCAACAAAAACGGTGCTACCGTCACCAGTAGCGCTGGGCATTATTCTCGCCAGGGGCACGCCAGATTTGAGTGAGGATAAACGGCATGGATTCCTATGACAATGTTCCTTCGGCCGTGGATAAGGATCGTCCCCTTCCACCGAATCTTGAGCGTGCCCGCCAATACCTTGCCGCGATGGAAAACGGCGCGACCGGGCACGAGTTGGGAAAGTTCTTTGCGCCGGACGTGTTTCGGGAGGAGTTTCCCAATCGGATTCATCCACAAGGCACGCATGGCGGACTGGGCGCCATACTCGAAGCAGCTGAGCTGGGCAAGAGGGAAATCTCGAAGCAATCGTTTGAGATTCACAATGCGCTGGTCGATGGGGACCGTGTCGCGATGGAAGTGCTTTGGCAAGGCAGGCTGGCGAACCCCGCCGGCGATCTCCCCGTCGGCGGAGAAATGCGAGCGCACTTTGCCATATTCCTAGAATTCCGCGATGGCAAGATCGTCGCTCAGAGAAGCTATGAATGCTTCGAGCCGTTTTGAAGAACGGACTGAGCTTACCGGGGATTAGAGCGGCTCCCTATTTGGCTTTCGAGAGGGCATTCTTCTCCGGCGGTAGGGCGGTCGTGGACTGCATAAGCGTTGATGCAGCGGCGAAGCTCGTGTGCGAAGTCAGTAATGATTCGACGGGCCCGCGCCTGTTCTATTGTTCTATTTCGCCGCGGACCGTGAGCACGGGGCAACGTGCGTGCTGCAACACGTAGTGCAGAGTCGTCCACGGCTGATGCCTCGACAAGACACCGCCTGAGTGAGAACCCATAACAATGAGATCCGCTTTCCTGGTGCGCGCCAGCCGGACAATTTCCTTTTCAGGAATGCCGAACTCAACCTCAATCTCCGGCTTGTGTGGCAGATCGAGGTCGGACGATACCATTTGACTCAGCTTCTCGCGATTCTCTTGCTTCCACTCCAGTACCTCCGACTGCGATGAGGCCCCCTTCGCCCGGCACGTTTCCGGTGAGATCCCTGATCAGCTGGAAGAAGGTCGGGTCGTGAAGAGTCGTGGTGAAAGACTCCCACTTCGATTCGTCAATATGAGCGGTGAAATTACCGGGACGCCCGAACTGGGGCTGACCAGCGGCGATCTTCTCCCAAAGGTTCCAGGAGCAACCGATGGACTTGCCATTCAGAACTGGTGCCGAGTCCATCGAGCCCAGGCTGGAACACTCCGTCATGGAACCTACAGTGACCATGACAAAGTCCTTCTCAGCCACCGCGATCTGCTCCTTATGGTCGTCACGGTCACACAGAATGCGATCCACCGTGTAACCCTCAGAATTACGTTGGAACCCAAGGTCGGTGACCCGGGTGTTCATCTGAAACTCCACGCCGCGCGCTTCCAACCATTTCTGTAGCCGTCGCACCATCGAGTCGTATTGGTTGTAAACCGTTCGCATAATGCCGCTCAGCGTGTTGAACCCTGACACCATGTGGGTAAAGCGGCCCAGGTAGCGCTTGAACTCGACGGCGCTGTGCCACGGTTGAAAAGCAAAAATCGTGCACCACATGTACCAGAAATCCGTCTGGAAGAACGAGCCGTCAAACTGGTCCGCAATGCTGCTTCGACCGAGCATCCCCTCCGGCTCAAGCTCCAGGCGCTCGATGGTCAGAACGTGTTTTTCACTCAGTCCGAACTTGGGAGCGTCGACCTGATGTCCATCCCGAAAGAGACGCGATTTCGATGAGGTCTTCATCGTCTCATTCCAATCGAAGATTTCCTGCGTCACCGTCTTGCTCTCATCGAGAGTTGGAATTGAGGAAAACAGATCGAACGTGCAGAGATACTTGCTCTCGATCATCCGGCCACCGCGCATGACGTAGCCATCGGCGGCCGAGCCAGCCGCGTCCAGACTGCCTCCAAGTTTGGTCGATTCCTCAAGGATCGTTATGTTGTGGCCCGGAATGTCCGCGTCGCGAATCAGGAAAGCCGCTGCCGCCAGCGAGGCAATGCCGCCGCCCACCAGGTAGATTGCGTCGTTATCGCTAGATGTTTGCTTGCTCATCAGATCTCCCTCGTGTATACATATCGTGCAAGTTCGATAACTCAATGGAAGTTGGCGTTTAGCATGGACCCGGGCCTCTGCAGTCCAAACGGCCGCTCTTAAGTAACGACCTCGTCATTCTTCAGCAGCACCTTGAGTGCGCCGTCGTCTGCCGCGTTTCCGAACGTATCGTAGGCCTGCATCACGTTTTTCAGCGCGAAACGATGTGTCGCCAGTTTCTATGGCTGCAACTTGCCCGCCTGCACCATCTTCAGCAGCATGGGTATTGTGTTTGTGTCCACCAGCCGAGTAGTGAGCGAAATGTTGCGATAGCAAAGCCTTTCCATGTGGACTTCGACGGGCCTGCCATGGACGCTCACGTTCGCAATTCGACCGCCCGCGCCCACTATTACTACTGTGTTATAAACTGGATACCTTGTCCTGATTTTCCTGGCGCTGATGAATACGGGGCAGTACGTTGAGGGCGATGAACAACCGCCAACCGGATTTCTCCCGCCAGTCGGGGCGCCTGCAGGTCTATCTGGAGAGGCTGACTCGGGCTGCCGGGCACGCTGATCGCGTTATTCCCATCGAGAACTACACGAAAGGCCTGTTGCTGCCGATAGGGCGGAAGAGCGTCGAGCCCATGGCTGCGCGTCTGGCTCCCGGCAACGTGCGCCAGATGCACCAGTCGCTGCATCACATCGTGGCCGATGCGGCTTGGAGCGATGCCGCGCTGCGGAAGGAAGTACGCCGCCAGGTGCTGCCCGTGATGACGCGGCGGCATGGTCTGGCGGCTTGGATCGTGGATGACACGGGTTTTCCTAAAAAGGGCAGCCATTCGGTGGGAGTCACGCGGCAGTACTGTGGGCAGTTGGGTAAGCAGGAGAACTGCCGGATAGCGGTCAGCGTGTCTCTGGCCACCGCGCAGAGCAGTCTGCCTGCGACTTACCAGTTGTATCTGTCCGAAATCTGGGCCAACGATGCGGAACGACGCAGGAAAGCAGGCGTGCCTGCAGGAGTCCGGTTCCAGACCAAGCCTGAGATTGCACTGGCACAGATCCGTTCGCTGGTGAACGAGGATGTGCCGCGTGGTGTGGTGCTGGCCGATGCCGCCTATGGCAACGATAATGGTTTCCGCGAGGGGCTGGAAACGCTGGGATTCGAATATGTCGTGGGTATCCAGTCTTCGACCTCGGTCTGGCCGCCGGGCGTCGCGCCGCTTCCGCCCCAGGCCGGAAGCAAGATGGGGCGTCCTGCCAGGCTGCTGCGAAGGGATGAACAACATCAGCCGCTTTCGGTGAAAGAGCTAGCTTTGTGCCTGAGCGCCAGCGATCTCCGGCGAGTAAGCTGGCGCAAAGGCACGCGCGGCACCATGCACTCGCGTTTTGCCCGGCTGCGTGTACGCGTGGCGCATCGAGACTACTGGCGCAGTGAGCCGCATCCTCAGCAATGGCTGCTGATCGAGTGGCCGAAGACAGAGGAGGAGCCGACGAAATACTGGCTGTCGAACCTGCCAGAAGCCATCAGTCTGCGCCAGCTGGTGGCCACCGCCAAACTGCGCTGGCGCATCGAGCGCGACTACCAGGAACTGAAGCAGGAACTCGGACTGGGCCATTATGAAGGCCGCAACTGGCGCGGATTTCATCATCACGCCACGCTTTGCATTGCCGCCTATGGATTTCTGGTGCTGGAGCGGTGCCTTTTTCCCCCTGCACCAGGTTCGCCGCCACTGCGGGCAGTCGACCTCCGGCTTCGCCTACCCCGTACGCAACCCAGCTACATGCCCCGCGGCGCTGCCGCTGCGAACCGAACGGCATAATCCATCCTCGATTGCCACCCTGCGCCGCCAAATCGCCACCCACCTGGCCCGCTCCCTGCCCAGGTGTCCCTGCTGCCTGCGAGGCTTCTTATAACACAGTAGTACTATCGCCTGGCAGATGTCGAAGGTGACAGGCTGGCCGACCGCTTCGATTGCCACATCGACGCCTGCGCCCTCCGTCATCTCCATCACGCGATGCGCGGCGTGTCCATCGGTGGCGTTGACGAGAGCGGTCGCGCCGAATTGTTTGGCCAACGCCAGACGCTTATCGTCCATGTCGACCATAAAGATCGCGTCGGGAGAGTACAGTTGCGCGGTCAGCAGAACAGCGAGCCCGACGGGACCGGATCCCACGATAGCAACTGTTTTCCCCGGTGCGACTTGTCCGTTCAAAACGGCGCATTCAAAGCCGGTTGGCAAAATATCGCTGAGCATCACCATGGCTTCTTCATCTTCGCCCGACGGGAAGTTATAGAGACTGCCATCAGCGTGTGGAATGCGCACGTATTCCGCCTGTGTTCCATCAATGGTGTTGCCCAAAATCCAGCCTCCATGTCGGCAGTGAGAGTACATGGCTTTTCTGCAGAAGTCGCACTTCAAGCAGGCAGTGACACACGAGAGAATGACCTTGTCACCAATGTGAAATTCCGACACTCCAGGTCCTACCCGCTCGATGACCCCGATCCCCTCATGGCCCAAAATGCGTCCATCGGTAACCGCCGGAAGATCTCCTTGAAGAATGTGGAGATCGGTTCCACAAATCGTCGAGGTGGTGAGCCGCACAATGGCATCGGCCGGATGCTGGATGGCGGGGCGCGGCTTGTCCTCCCATGCAATCTTGCCGTGACCGTGATACACCAGCGCTTTCATGGTCCCTTTGGTTTGTACATCCAGATCATTCACAGGGTTCAGTAACACTTCAGCAGTAGCCAGAAACAGTTTTTCCTCACTCGTGCTGCACAGGTTCAGCTTGGCATCTGCGCTGGCATTCTTCTGAGCAAGACTGTTCAATTCGATGTCAGAAGCTCAATCGCTGATGGACGAGATGCTCTGAAGGTAATTCGTGAGTTGATCTGCGATTCGCCGGGTATCTTTCCTCCAGAATCGCTCGGTGCAAGACGTTCAGGCACTCATGAGTCGGCCATTGGCGTTCAGGCGGCAACTGTGAGAGGGAATGCCTTGCGAACCGGTCGCCGGTGACCGGCGCCGGCACGTACGAAGGATTGCATGTAAGACTGTGCTACTTGATCCCAGATCATGTGCCGTGCATAGAGGTAAGCACGTTTGCGCATCGCCTGGAGGGCACTCTCGTTGTCCAGAAGCTCAGTTGCAGTATCTGCAATGGCGGCCGAGTCATCGAAGGGAACGAGGACTCCGCGACCATCCGCCAAGACTTCGGTGGCGTACCAGTACGGAGTCGAGATGATCGCTTTACCCTTGCCCATGGCATACGCGAGCGTGCCTGACACGGCCTGTGCCTCGTATCGGTACGGGGTGATGTAGATATCAGCTGAACCAACTAGCGATGCCATTTCTTGAGGGCTGACNNGAGTGGCCCCTGCGATTACGTACACAACCTTCTTGTGCCGGGACAAAATGCGCGGCAGCGCGCGAATTACACTTTCGAACCCTTTGTTCGAAGATAACAAGCCAAACGTGAGTAATACCGTCTTTCCCTCGATTGAGGAATCTTTGTGAGAAGCCGCATCGACAAAAGGCATATCGGGAATGCCATGGGGAATCAGATCAATCTTCTCGCGTGAAACTCCAAATACATTCCGCAAGAATCGAGAGGAATGCTCGCTCATGACAATAAGACGATCAGAGCGCGCGGCGATTTCTTGCATCACGATGAGTTGGTCGACGTCGGGTTCACGAAGAACTGTATGAAGAGTTGTCACCAGGGGCATTTTCAGGTGCTGCAGCAGGCGCAAGATATACCCGCCGGCCTTTCCTCCGAAAATCCCGTACTCGTGCTCCAAACAAACGATGTCAATATTGCTGGAATTCAGAAAGTCAGCGGCTGCTTTGTAGGATGAAAGGTCGTTCTCAGTTATCTCGAATTGCACGCGCGCAGGATAGCCATATGACGATTGTGGGTCATTCACGGCGACGACCATCAGCCCAGCAGTTCCGTAGGCAGCCGCAAAAGCATCACACAAATCTGTTGTAAAGGTGGCAATTCCGCACTGTCTGGGGAGGTGGTTTCCAATAAACGCTACCCGCACCGGATCCGGCCGACTACGCGTGGCCAGCAGGGCTGGTGGCGCCATCTTTTGGAAGACCAGGGGACCTGTCTCGTACCGCATTAGAGCGTCAGGTTTCAAATTTACGGATAAGGAACGCGCGGACATTGCAGCCTCCTGAGGTCACGTAATTTGTTGCAGGGAGGTGGATGCAGGGTAAAGAAGGAGTGGAGGACGCTACACCAGGTCTCCCTGTTGGTCGCACCACCTGCCGCAGAACACACACGGCGTGCCTAGACTCCACATTGCAAGTAAGAACAGCACTCTACTCATGTGAGCCCCCTCCAGTTATCTTCCCGGTCGATTCTGTGGCTTCGATATGGTGTGTGTTTTCGCACACGCAGGTTGCCAGACGAGGCCGGCGAATCACGTGAATCTTGACCTTAGCAAATCAGGATTGAAGAGGTCTGAGCAATAATGCTCACGGTTGCCGCCGTCGTAAGGCGCCTCGGTGGTTTCTTCCCGGTGCGAGTGTTGATGTAGTGAAGGCAATCGTGGACTTACGGCGATTCAAGACTGTCTACGGGGAATTTCAGATTGGAAATCTGAGGTTACAAATTCGATGCTTGCGGAAGGCGCTCACCCGGTGCCGCTAGCGGGCGGCGCCTTGTGGCCGAGAGTGCCGTGAAATGTGGAGTAGGGCTCGGCTTGGAGCGGTCGCCGAAGATCCCCTTCGTCCATTTGATCATCCAACTGACCGGCCTTACCCAAAATCTTGGAGTGCCGCAACTCTCACACCCAAAGAGCGGGCGCACGTCTGCCAGGATGGCATAGGCAAAGTTGAGTATCGCTTGGAATGGCCGGAAACCAAATGCTCTGATCGCGAAGGTTCCGGTAAACCATTTGGTGCTAGGTAAGTTCCGCAGAACCTCCGCAACGGCTTCGCCCCCGAGCCTCATCGAGCCGTCGGGCATTAGGACATGGATTGTCGCGTACGCGTCCCATATATCGAGGTCCGGATTGAGGGACCGAAGCAGCTCCGGATCGTTACCGATCGGTCGTTCAATTATGGACGCCTCAGCCGATTTGGTCTACGCCAACTTCTGCACCCAATGAGCAATATGGCGGACCGCCTTCTGCATCACGCCGACGTGACCGTGATCGAGGGCGACAGCTATCGCGTTCGGGAAAGCGAACAGGAAGCGGCCGCCCGCAGGAGGAAAAAATGAATGCCTCGGCATGCGACTCCAGTGCCACCAGCTACGTCTCGGCAGTCCTGGCTTTGTACTTGGGACTGCCGGAGACCCCCTTGCGCACCAGCGCTCAGGATCAGAACTATGCTCGCCAACTCCATGACCAAAATGTGCCTTTGCCCGTAGTCGAGTCGGCTTTCCTGCTGGCCTCTCTGCGTCGATTACTCCGGCCTGCCGACGTACCGCTGCTGTCGCCCATTCGGTCGCTGGCGTACTTCCAGCCCGTCATCGCTGAACTGCTCGCCAATCCTGCACCCGAAAACTATCTGGAGTACTTGCGTCTCAAACTGCGGCACATCGCCAGCGGCAAGATCGTTGGCACGGGGCCGGGGCCGGCAGATTTTCCAAAAACTACGTTTTCAGAAGATCGCTAACATCCCGTTGCGCGCGGACGGCCCCGGCCCTCTTTACCTACGGATTACGACAGCTTTTTCAGCTCCTGCTGCGTGGTGTGGTTGACGTCATACTCTTCTCGCATGGATTCGGCCATGCGCGGCTCATCCATTTCCTTTTTGGCCCGCGCGAGAAGCGCTTGGTTGGATTCTTGTCTTGGCTGGTGCTTATGCATACTTGCACGATGTCACGAATCCAAAAGGATTACAGGTCAATTGAGAACAGAGCTGATAATTTTGGAATTGTTGTTCCTGCCGAGCAGTTTTGAAGCAGTCCGCCGCAATCTGCGCCAGGTAGCATCTCACAGCGCCAGACGACGCGCCTCTTGCAGGCGATCGGACGCTTGGACTATCGAAGACGAACAGTGTCAGAAGATTGGCGGAGGGTATGAGGCAGTGAAGTTCAGATTTTTACAGTTTCTCTGAATGGAGCCAACATTGTATCTACGCCGATCCAGAGTCCTAAACTAGAAAGCCAAAACGGGAATTCTGGAACAAGGCGCGGGCCGGATGTTCAATCTTGACCGGACTTGGGATTC
The DNA here is from genome assembly GCA_003160215.1 of Acidobacteriaceae bacterium. Lineage (GTDB taxonomy): Bacteria > Acidobacteriota > Terriglobia > Terriglobales > Acidobacteriaceae > Bog-257. The sequence goes on along the minus strand of PLQW01000192.1, from coordinate 2,754 downwards.
TCGGTGGCCTATATGTAGGTAGGTAATACCCGGAATTCACAACTGTGAATACGCAGAGACAGAGGAGACATCATGACAGCAACAATGGAAAGAACACCGACAGTAATGGCGGCAGACACTCTAACCGGCGACAAAGTCGTAAATTTCCAAAAAGAAGATCTCGGGAAAATCGAACATTTGATGATCGACCTAGAGTCAGGCCGCATCGCTTACGCGGTTCTTTCGTTCGGCGGGTTCCTGGGCATGGGCGATAAGTTATTTGCCATTCCATGGAGTTCCCTTAAGGTCGACACGGTCGAACATCGGTTCATTCTGAACGTCGACAAGGAATTGCTCAAGGCCGCTCCCGGTTTCGACAAGGAGCACTGGCCGAACATGGCTGACCGCGCCTGGGGTGCCAAAGTCTACACGTATTACGGCGCCAAGCCCTATTGGGATTAAAGGCGCGGGCCGAAGGGCAATGGCAGGGACAACGATCCAGAAACTGGACTGGTTGGCGGCGATGGCGCCAAGGTGAGTTACTGAATCCGGAAAACGCTTTGGGCCATTACGGCGCGGACGGTAAGGGGCGCTTCCGTTCTGACCACGCCTGGTTGGAACGGAGGCATGCTCTGCCCCTACGCCCCAAGGACAATCCCACCCGAGAGCCCTGGAGATGGACGCGAGAAAACGGGGCTCACAATTGTTACTTCGCAAGCACGACCGAGTTGCACGACGAGCTCATTTGAATCGATGCTGAACGCAACTGCTGAAGGGTCATGCTTCCCAAATTCACTCAATATGGTCGTGGCATTTTCAGGACTCTGCGTCAGCCGGAACGCGGAATCCAGCCTTGCATTGGAAAGGGGTATAGCAAATGGACAGGAAGTGGAAGGTACTTCTCGCGGTCGGTACAGGCGTGATCCTCACGAAACTGGTGCTGGCGGATTCGAAGCCCCTGCTACCCACCGTTTCAAGCGTGGATCTCACCCGTTACGTCGGCAAATGGTACGAGATAGCGCGATATCCAAACTGGTTTGAGAAGGAAGATGTCGGTGACGTCACTGCTGAGTACACCCCACGCCAGGACGGCAAGATCACGGTTGTGAACTCCTGCCGCAGAGCCGACGGAACGACCAAGACGTCCAAGGGTGAGGCCAAGGTTGAGGATAAGGCAACCAACGCCAAGCTGAAGGTTGCTTTCTTCAAGCCGTTTTACGGCAAGTACTGGATCATCGACCTGGCGGCCGACTACAGCTACGCCGTCATTGGTGAACCAAGCCGAAAATACCTTTGGATTTTGAGCCGTACACCACAAATGACCGGGGAAACATATGAGAAGATTACCCGAAGAGTACAGGAACTCGGATACGACTCGGCGAAGCTGATCAAGACGCCACAATCGCAGAGTTGAGCGCGCCATTGCGCTCCAAAGTGCGCGCATCGCCACCGATGTGCCGAAGAAATGCTGGCTGCTCTCGCGCATGCAACCGAGGGTAAATTCTGGCCTGCCCGAATGGAACTTCGGGCTTATGCCATTTATCGGCCGCAAAATGGTGTTCGTCTCCTACGTCCACGTGCTTTCGGCCGCATTTTTGATGGGATTGGCCGCGGCAGCGCCGATGGGCCCTGTCAACATGCTGGCCATCCGCCGCGGCTTGATAGGTGGTTGGCGCCACACCCTCGCCTGCGGAATCGGCTCCGTCACTGGCGATCTCATCCTCTTCTCTCTGGTGCTCCTCGGGGGACACTACCTCTTTTCCGACCTGTCCAACCCTACGCTCCATACCGTTTTAGCGGCCATCGGTGTAATCGTGCCGATGCAGACGATCGGAAGGCATACGATTCGTGTGAATGGAGTGTAAATTTGATGCGGCTTCGGGGGCCGTTCAGGGCACTCGGCTGTATTGATGCCGGACTCGAAGACTGGTCCGCGCCCCGCCGCAGTACGTGATCGAGCCCGATGCTGGTTAGGCTATTTCATGGCCATTGCTTTTGCCTGGTCGAGTGCGAGATTGACCTCCAGAACATTGACCCTCGGCTCACCTAGCAATCCCCAGGTTCGCGGCTGCAGATGCTGCTGAATGATCTGCCGCACCTGGTCTTCGCTCAAGCCGCGCTCGCGGGCGATGCGCGGAACTTGAAACTCGGCTCCCGCAGGCGAGACATCGGGATCAAGGCCTGAGGCAGAGGTCGTTACGAGGTCCACGGGAACCGGCTGGCCAGGGTTTTCGGCTTGCAGACGCGCAACATCGGTCTTCACGCGATCGATCAAATGCTGGTTCGTCGGACCCAGATTCGACCCGCCGGAGTTGGCGGCATCGTAGCCGTTTCCGGCCCCCGCCGCCGATAGCCGCGAGTGTAGGTATCCCGGCCCGGTGAATGCCTGTCCAATAATTCTCGAGCCGACGACTTCTCCGTTGCGCACGATGAGTTGCCCATTGGCCTTGTCGCGGAACAGCGCCTGCGCCAGGCCGGTCACCACCAGCGGATAGATGATTCCCAACAACACAGTAGTAACCACGGTCATGAGAATTGCAATCTTAAGGTTCTGTTTCATAGCTTTCTGCCTCTATGCCAGCCCGACACGAGTGATAACCATGTCGATCAGCTTGATCCCGATGAAGGGTACGACGATTCCGCCCGCACCATAAACCCAGAGGTTACGGCGCAATAACGCAGCCGCGCCCATGGGCCGATACTTCACCCCGCGCAACGCCAGCGGAATCAGCGCAATGATGATGATGGCGTTAAAGATCACCGCCGACAGGATGG
>PLQW01000193.1 GCA_003160215.1 Acidobacteriaceae bacterium | reverse complement strand
GCTGCTGAAGGCCGCCGACCGGCGTTATGGATTGATCGCCTGCATGGCTGACTGCCTGCGCGACCAGGCTGCATGGTTACTTTCGTACGTGAAATCGATCCGTTGTCACTGACCGCTTTCCCAGGAAGGAGCGAAAGTGTAATGCAGCGTCGTACCGTCCGAAATATGAAAAAAAGATGCGGTGAGGCCGTCAGAAGTCCAGCAGGTGTGGCGGCCCGCAACATTTTCGCTTGGTAGCCCGTAGCGCTGGCGACGGCCAGTGAGCCGCAGGGGCGCGCTGCCGATACAACTACGCCGGCGAGCGGGCAGCCGCAGAATTCCCTGGCGATGGGAAGCATCAGCGGAGCGGTGCTGGATGTGACGGGCGCGCCGGTTTCCGGGGCCCAGGTCAGGCTCACGCGCGAGGCGACAACTCCTGTCCAAGTGACTCCCACCGCGCAGGACGGCCACTTTTCCTTTACCGACCTTGCGCCGGGACCGTTCGAGCTGAGCATTGGCCTGGCGGGCTTTAAGACGAAGACGGTGTCCGGGACCCTGCCCACCACGGAGGGCTGTCTGGTTCCGGCGGTCAGGCTTGAGTTGGCTCCGGTGGTCACCGACGTGAGCGTGCGGCTAACGACGGAGGAGATTGCAGAAGAGCAGATCAAGGAACAGGAGCAGCAACGCCTGCTGGCGGTGATTCCCAACTTTTACACGAGCTACGTGGCGGACGCCGCGCCCATGAACCCGAAGCAGAAGTTCGAGTTGGCGTGGAAGCTGGTGATCGATCCGTCATCGTTTGTGATCGCCGGGATCATTGCAGGAGGGCAGCAGGCGAACAACTCGTTCCCTGGCTACGGACAGGGTGCGGCGGGTTATGCGCGGCGCTTCGGCGTGGCCTACGGGGATTTTTTTATCGGCACGTACATCGGCAGCGCCATCCTACCATCGATTCTGAAACAGGACCCACGTTATTTTTATAAAGGCACGGGCACGACCAAGTCGCGAATTCTCTATGCCATATCAAGGTCAGTGATGACGAAGGGCGATAACGGCCACTGGCAGCCGGACTACTCGGGGATCCTGGGGAGCCTGGCGGCGGGCGGCATCTCCAATCTGTATTACCCCGAAGGAAGCCGCCATGGTTTCGGTACGACGGTGAACAATACGCTCATAGGGATTGGGACGTCGGCGGGGGTGAACATCCTGCAGGAATTTGTGTTTCGCAAGTTGACGCCGAAAACGCCCAAAGGCGATCCCCCGACCAACTAAACGCGACCTCTAAGAAGGGTGGGGCCAATCCTGGCTGGTGATGTTCCCTCAGGATTGCGTACCGAATGGGGATTTCACGATAGTTATCAGAGCGACGCACGGGCTTGACTGCAATCGGACAATAATTGACCGGACACGCCATGAACTGCTCTGGCCTAAGGGCGGTTCTTAAATATCGAGCAGGGCGTACGGTTGGCACACCCTACTCGTTTTATGCCGCTATGTGCGACCATCTACTGGTTCTGCGCCGCCATCTTTTTCGCGAGTTGCTCCTTGATGACCTCCAGGTTGAAGCTTGCGCCCTTCTGCATCGGTGGAAACTCAAGTGCGCTCTGCGCGAGCTTTCCCACCTCCTGCTGGACATAGACAAAGCGCCAGAACTGGTAAGCGAACCAGTTGTAGTAAGCCAACGATCCCTTATCGCCGCTGGGCATGCCGGTGCGCTCAAAGGGATCCAGGCGGAGATTGACCAGGATCGGCCAATCAACCTTGAGCGTGGCGCCCAGCCAACCGTTTGGCTGATCGGTAAAGCGATACTTGTAATCGTTGATGCGCACGGCGCTCAGCGTGCCTTCGGTGAAATAGAAGATTTCGTGGCGCGACGAGGGAGCTTTGCCGGTGATCAGGTCAAGCTGATTGTAGCCGTCGAGATGGACCTTGTAGTTTTGCCCGGCGAGTTGCTTGCCCTGCTTCAGTTCTTCGACGATGTTTGAGTCGCCCGCCGCGGCCACGAAGGTCGGGAACCAGTCGAGGCTGGAGAAGATGCCGTTCTCGACCTTGCCAGCCGGGACGTGGCCGGGCCAGCGAACCATGGCAGGCACGCGGAAGCCACCTTCCAGCGCCGTTCCCTTTGCTCCGGCGAACGGGGTCTGTCCGCCGTCAGGCCAGGTAAAGTTTTCCGCGCCATTATCGGTGGTGAACACCACAATCGTGTTATCGTCAACGCCCATGTCCTTGAGCTTCTGCATCACCGCGCCAACGACATCGTCGAGTTGCGCCATTCCGGCTTCCTCTTCCGACCAGCCGTTCTCCGGCGTCTGCATTGCTGCATATTTCGGAGAGAGGTGGGTCACGACATGCATACGCGTTGGGTTCAGCCAGAGGAAGAACGGCTTGCCGTCCTTCTTCGCCTTATCGATGAAGTCGAGGGAGAAACCCAGGATCGCCTCGTCCACCGTTTCCATGTTGTACTTAATCCCCGGCATAGGGTGTGGAGGCAGCGGCCCTGCATCCTCAATCTTCTGCTTGCCGATCTTGCCCCAGCGCGGCTGTACTGTGGGATCGTCCACATCTGTCGCCCAACTATGCACCATGTTGCGCGGGCCAACTGTGTCCTTCAGGGCGGGCGGGTAATTGGGGTGGAAGGGGTCTTCCATGGCGTCCAGGTGATACAAGTAGCCGAAGTACTCGTCGAAGCCGTGGACGGTGGGCAGGAACTCGTTAAGGTCACCCAGGTGGTTCTTACCAAACTGACCGGTTTCATAGCCCATGGACTTCAGCGCTGTTGCGATGGTCACCGCCTGAGCGGGGATTCCGACGGGAGAGCCAGCCTGGCCGACAGTGGTCATTCCAGTGCGAACCGGCAGTTCACCGGTGATGAAGTTCGCCCGTCCCGCTGTGCAGCTCGCCTCGGCGTAATAGTCTGTGAAGCGCATCCCCTCGGACGCCAGCTTGTCGAGGTTCGGCGTCCGCCCAGCCATGATGCCCTGATGATATGCGCCAATGTTGAACCAACCGACGTCGTCGGACATGATGACAACGATGTTTGGCTTGGTCATGCTGGCTGCTTGCGCGTAAGCGGTTACACTCCCGCCTGCAAAAACAGTAGAAACGGCAAGAGCGCCAAGCGTCAGTTTCCGAACACTTGCACCGAGGTCCATATTTCTCCTTTTCGACCGATCCCAGCTAGTTTGCGGCCAGGAGAGTCTTACTACGTCTGACAGTTCACTACACTTAGGGATGATTGAGATCTGTCACTTGTGACAGTAGCACGAGGGTGGTTCGTTGTGCCTATGCTGCGCTGTTAGAAGCGAATGTTTCCTCCAGTTGCGCTTCCGGCTGCTCCAGGGCGCCGGTGCAAAACCCACGCGACGAAAATGCCCCCAACGCACAACAAGTCGTTGGGGGCTTGAGAAAATATGGATTTAGGTAAAACGACGTTACCATGCGCGGGGTCGGCATGCAAACTTAGCTTCTGACAGATAGCTGTTGCAATCAGGCCATGTCGTAACCTAACTGAACCGGACATAATTCTCCGAGCAGCATTCCCTTGTCACATTGGCCCGAAACGGGGTTCGGGGAACTGTGGATTAGATTTCCGGTCGTGTTGTCGGGGACACGGATACGACCAGTCATTGTCCTCTTGGACGAAGTGAAGTCGCAGCGGCGACCGAAGGCACATCACGCCAGTTCGGGAACGGGTTCCGGGATGAATTCTTGAAAGACAGAATCAGCTCGCGCACCCGAGAGCGGCGCTCCAGCAAATTGGTTAGCAACCGATCGAGTTCGTCCACGGCAGAGCCGTACCACTCCGGAGGAATCTGGTTGACGAGCGGCCAGAGAGACCTCTCCGGAAAGCTTTCGATCCTGCTCAGCCATGGCTCGAAGCTGTCCCACCCTGTGATACCGGCATAGACGTCGTTGCGCCCGAAGACGCCGCGCAACGGCGCATCCGGAAAACTCCACTCGCCGGCATTGAAAAAGTATCCCTGATCAATGAAGCTGGCGGTGAACTTGCGTTCGCGCGGGCGCCTCCAGAAAGCCACCTGTCGCCCGTCGGCATTGCATGTCCACTTATCAAGCGCGAGGACTCCGGCGAAGGAATTGATGTTGCGTACCCGCCCTAGCATCCCCTCGGGCAGGTAGTCGTAAACCTGGCCTTCCATTGGTGACACCACGTAGCGCGAGCCGAACGACAGCCCGGCTGTGAACATCTTGCGCTGGCCGCAAAGCTCAACGCGCAAATCGGGCGTATGCTCCACCAGCCACGGGCGCACGTCCACGATGGCGGGCACCGGCACTGGTAGGCCGATCATCTCAGCCAGGCGCGTGCCCAGCCAGTCATTCACCAGCACTCGTGGGTGCTGGGGGTTATTTGCAAATTTCACGACGTAGTGATGCCCGTCGGCGCAGCGCATGAGATGGCTCTGCGCGCCGCCGCGCATCCTGCGGACGTGTTGAACCGCTTGTATTGTCATGTTGGGTGTCCATTTGGGCGGCGTTATGCATTCGCAGCCTGTGGTTAGAGTTTTTGGGGAGCAAGGATTCGGCCCGGTTCAGAGGTTGAACATGGCGACAGGCACACGACAGCAGCGGACGAGCAGGAAGACTTGCGGATTACTCACTGCAAATTGGCTTCGGCTAAGAGCCACACGCGATTAATGGGCGGGCGGCGACGACTGGCACTGCTCCGCCAAATCGAAAATCAGTCGCTACACAGTTTGCAGTAGCGGACGGTCCAGACCGGCGGACGGCTGGACAAACACGCCCGCCACTATTGGCTGCCGTTGGCTGAAAGCCATCTGACGAGACGGCTGTTTGGGAGTATGGTGCGGAAGATCGCCGCGCTGGCGGTTGCAAGCGGGTAGAAGGCGGCTCGAAAGTTCCGATGACCGTGAGCCGCGCACAAGTAATGGCGATGCGGGAAGAGGTGTATGTCCAAGCGCCTGGGGCCAGACCGCTTCTAGGGCAGACCAGCACCACGCCGTAGAGGATCTCACTCGAGAGAAGAAATAGGTTGTCTTCTAAGGGGAAAGGAAGCATCTCCGAGGCTTTCAGAAAAGCAAAGCGATTTAAGCGGGGCGGATCGATCTATTCGAGGCCTGTGCGTGCCGGTTTCTTTGTGTGGGCTTTGGTAAGGTGGCGCAAGAATTCGTCGATTAAAATCGATCCCTTTTCTTCGGGGGTGTTCCCCTCGGTGGGTTCCAGAAACATCTCACCGCACCCGGACCACTTCCAGGCCACGATAATGCCTGCGACTTGATTTAACGCAACGAGATGTTCCACGCCCACAGTTTACGCTCTTCGCCTTGGCACTGAAGCCTATGGGAATTGAAACTGCAACATTGCCCAATAGCCGATGGAATCCGGTTTGGGGCCACGGTCTCGGCCCTCGAAGTGCCAGCCACCGAACGCTAAAAAGCAGGGGCGCGAAGTTCTATCGTCGCAGGCCGCTTTGCTGTATCGCAGCTGTAACCGTGCGAAGCGGCAGCGGCACAAGCTGCCCGGTGTCCAGGTCACAGAACTCGTCCTGATACGTCAGAGAACCATGACGCAGCAGTTGTGTCAACATCCCCGAAGCTTGATAACTGAGATTAAGATTAGCTAGCGAATCGGTCGATCAGCAGGCCGTGCCGGAGCCCTCGATCGCTGACGGAGAGCTCGTCCTTGCTGAGCTTGTCCATCACAGTCATGACGATGCACGCACCCGCCAGGATCACGTCGGCCCGCTTCGGCTGCAGTCCGACAATCTTCCGGCGATCATCCAGCGAGCGGGAGCGGTAGAGCTCGATCTGTCGTTCTATTTCGGCACGTTCGATCACGGAGCCCTGCACGATGTCTGGATCGTACTTGGCAAGCCCGTGCTTCACCGCCGCGATGTTCGTAATTGCGCCCCCCATCCCCACCAATGCGTCAGGGGAGCGTCCCGTTCCGAGCCGGGCGAGATCGGCGGCGATCGCATCCAGCGCAGTGCGAAGTTGCGCAGGAGAGACCATCCCACCAAGGCCGTACTCTTCGGTAAATCGAACTGCCCCGACGTTCAGGCTGAATCGCTCTTCGACAGACGCACCGCGACCGAACGTGAATTGGGTGCTGCCGCCGCCCGTATCGAATATCACCAGCGAGCCTTCCGCCAAACCGAGTCCAGACTTGACCGCAAGATAGGCCAGCCGCCCTTCCTCTTCACCAGGGATGACTTCGATCCGGACTCCACAGCGCTGCTGGACGGCATCGATAAACTGGTTGCTGTTTCCAGCGGTCCGCAGTCCCATCGTGCCCACCGCCACTATCGCTGTTACTTCATTGTCCTGGGCTTCAGCCGCCATTGCGCCGATTGCGGAGACGGTCCGTTCCATGGCATCGCTATTGATCTCGCCGGTCTCCTGCAACCCTTCGCCGAGCCGGGTGATTTCCGCGCGGTCCACGACCGTGCGCCATGTGCCGTCTTCGCGCCGCTCGCTGACATTGAACTTCACCGAGTTTGTGCCGACGTCGATGACTGCGTAGCGTGCCATGGCGGTCCTCCTTAGCTTTTCATCCCGACAAGTTGCTTCAGACCTCGCGGGTAACTAACGTTTTGAAACCGATCCAGCCTAAATTTGCGCACAGTTGCGATCACGTGAGCAGGATCTTCAGATTCGATCGCGACCGTGCGTATCTTCCTGCCGTCCGCCACCACCTCGGTCACCTCCGACATGCAGCCATCGATCTTGTAACGGGTCCGTCTCTTGTGTACCTTCACCACACGCAAGCGCTGGCCCGGCTCGACCAGCTCCGTCACGAACTGCTCGAGCGTGTAGTCTGCACGTTCCAACGGAGGCGGGGCAACACCGAGCGCGTTAAAGACGCTCTTCACTTCGGCGGCGGGCAGGGGGAAGGCGCCCTTCATGACGGGCTTCCACTGTTCCAGACCATCCGGGTTGACCTGCTCAAGAGTCTTGATGTCCATCAGGAGATCGCGGATCTTGACGTTTTCATCGGTACTGGGAGAGAGCAGGTACAGCTCATCGCTTTCCTGTACGCCGCCAGGTTCGAGCGCAGCGAATCGGTCATCAGATTCGCCAAAGGTCTCGCGGAACGTCCTCCATTCCCAACGAGGGATAATGTTTTCCATTGTGACACTCCGGTCGGGCGCGGAAAGGAAGGATGGACACGCACCAGAACCCTCGCGCCAAGCGCGAAGGTCAGTCGGCCGCGCCACGATCATCGTAAACTGGCACTTCCATGGCCCTGACCTATTGGGGATTATATAAGCGTATTTGGCTCCGGACTGTACCGATCGCACAGCTGCCAGTCACACAGCTATTCCAAACCGGGGTGAACGTGTATCTTGCTTCGTCACGGGATATCGCGGAAATTCTGCTTTGGGAGTAATCCACTGCCAAAAGGCAACGGTTTACGACCGTGAGCCGACCGCTGCTGATTACAAGCATTAAAAGGCCCTTTCGGCGAACTTATGGTGTGATTTCGCTGCCAAGGTGACATTAACCGCTCGAATCGGCAGGGGCACAACCTGCCCGTTCGCCAAGTTGCAGAATCCGCCCTGATAAGAAACAGAGCCATGGCGCAGTAGTTGTGTCAGCAAGCCCAAAGCCTGGTAGGCGAGGTTCTGGTTGATGAAGGGTTCCTGCCGGGTTAAGGCTTCTGCCGCACTGCAAGACGGCTGATCGTCGTTCTTTACGCTTGGTGTGGCGATTTCCGGGAAAAGCTCCGTCACCGTCGGCAGGCGCTGCTTCTTCTTTTGATTTACTCGGTTCTTGGGCTGTCCAAGGATGAACTGGCCGCTGGCGGCGTTGTTGCCAAGGTCGAGCCAGTACAGCACCCGTGAATGCATCGCCCACTTGTCGATGGCACGCCGAGCTTTGCGTGTATCGACACAGCCAATCACGAGATCAACCTCTGCNNTGTGCCTGCATGCCCTGCCAGTGCAGACCCCAGAAGAGGTTGATCCGGTGTGCCAACACGATGGCTTTCGAAAGACCGACTTCCGTGCGGCAGAAAGGCTGTCGCACGCAGTTTGTTTCGCTGACGGTATCGGGATCAATCAACGTCACTTGCAGGCCTCCAGGATGGCCGAACGCCAGCATAGCCTGGTGGAGGTAGGGTAGGCCGGAAGCGATCGCGCTGCCGTTCCCGCCGCAGCCGACCACCAGGATGCGAATCGGCCGTTCCAGTAGTTGAGGATCGAGAGTGTGCGTCATCGGCGCTCCTGCGCCTCCAGTCTCTTCAGGTATTTTCCCAGTGACTCCATTTCAATGAGGGTAGACAGCGGGAATCGCTTTTTCCCTGCCAGGCTTTTCCAAAGCGCGGTCGTTCCGCCGCGGCGCTTGGTCAGGCGTCCACTGCCGCCGGGATGCGTGAATTCGCTCTGAAAGAAGGCTTGCTGCCATGCGGCCATCGAAGTCACGGTCAACGACTTCGGCNNTGCCGGCGCATACGGCGCCGTGAAGGCTGTCGATGTTCCAATAAGGCGCTGCCGCCAAATTGCTGTCTGGACCGGGCCTTCGGCTGGCAGAAAGCGCGCGAACGTGCAATACGTTGTTGTGCACTACAGATAGCAGGGCCGGGTGCGGAAACCGTCTGCCTGAAACGGCCTCAAGTTCCGATCCCGCGCGGAAAAACATTGGCCGCACCGACGCCGGTGTCCACCACGCCAGCAGGTCCGGGGTTCGCGCGACGACATGGTCCGGTAAGAACTCCACCGGGCAACCGGTCCCCAGCTGCCGAGCCAACTCCCGCAAGCTCGCCGTACTGAGCAGTTGTCCGGCGCCCAGAAGCGGCGATCCATCAGCGTTCTGTTGCACCACGCCATGCACGGTCGCCATGCGGCGATTCCCGTGATCGTTCTTGTAAAGCAATACGGCCTGGTAAAGCTTCAGTTCGAGTTCGCTTCCGACATCGATGCTGAATCGCATATGGGGGTTTCTCCAGAATTCAATGAGGGTCTAAACGGGGAGATTTCGGGGAACGGCGTGATCGGCTCTGGAAGGAGAAGGAATTAAGAACGGGCCGACAGCGGCACGTGGATATTTACGGGCTCGCGGTACGGGAAGGCGACACAGGGCTGGCGCACGGGATCACCGCCGCAAAAAGCAGACACGATCCGTCCAGTCCCATCTCCCTGTTTCTTTGAACAACTGGATCAGTGCCCGCACCAGGCCTCCAATGTCCGCCGGGGAGATGGTCTTTTCGTCGACGAAAATTACACCGCCAGGCTTTCGCCCTTCTTCTGCCCACGTTTTGAGCAGCGGGGGAATGGTCCTGCGGTCGTAGGTAACCAGCGTCAACCGTTCGGTGGCAGCCTCCAGCAAGCAGGCGGAATCTTCCTGGCCCAGGAAGTTGCCATTCTCCCATTCCGCCATCCAATACACGACCAGCGAACGGTTGCGCCTGAGACCATCGGCCACTTCGGGCGAGATATATTCATCCAGCAGAAGCTTGAGCATCTCAGATTCTCGTCGGCTTGGCTGAAACGAATTCGGTCGCCAGGGGCAGCATGCGTTTGAGCGTCTCGAAATCGGCTGCCTCGTTTTCGGACATGGCCTCCTCGATCTCTTCCGGAAACACCTCCGCGAAGTTAACGGCCGCCCGAACTTTGGCTTCCGGCCACCTCAGGTGCTTGGCAACAGCCGGTACATTCCCCTGGTAGCTGCGGACGAGCAACATGATCTCCCAGACTGCGAGCGTACTGCCCTGGATGCAGGCTTGCCGGCCTGCCGCTGAATCGCGGAAGTCGATGAAGGCAAATTCTGACCGCCTCAAGCCCTCCTCGACCAGACGCGCACTGGCGTCGCTCGGGGTCCATCCGTGTCGATTCGCGAAGCGTTTCAGACGCTTGCCGCTTTCCACGGACAGGCGCATGCTCAGAACCGTCGAACGAGTTGCTTTCATCAATCTCCCCTCGCTTGTAACTATTGTAAGTATTGTACACCTCAGGGGTCAGTGCACAGCCGACTTCCGACATCGATGCTGACCTGCGAGAGGAATGAGGGATCCGCAACTGCGGTGAAGACTCATTGGCTGCCTCAGGCAGCCTTCAGAGGAATTGGTTTAAGGAGGACGTTTTCCTTTTGCGACCCCGCACACCTGAGCTGGTGAAGCCGACAGGCTACGCCAGTTTTAGTCCCAGGGTGCGCAGTGCTTCTCGAAAAGGTGGGCGTTCGTAATCAATCGGCTCTGAGGTCGCATCATGAAGTCGAAATGGTTCGAACAGGGCCCAGTTCTCGAGGTCGTGGGAATATCTAGACCGATAACAAATACCGGGATATCCCTGCTCATACGCAACTCGCGAAACCAGTTGCGTGATGCGACGAGACAAGCCACTCTGCAACACGCTGGCATCCAAGTCCGGGACCCCCAAGCGGAGGCATTCGGATGCAAGTCCGCGGCGCAAGTGCGTGATCCAATCCCCGCCACAGATGTCGGCATATTGGCCTTCCGCGGACGTCCTGCCCAGGGCCCGGTTTGCACACCACTCCGCTGGGACCGTCCCGAGAGGAAAGAAATCGTTGTCGCCCTCGATCGCTTCGAGCTCCGCGAGCAGTTTCAGATCCGGGCGATATCTGGCCAGGGTTTCAATGAAACAGGAGACTTCCTGGCTGGAGGCGTAGAGAACACGGTAGTAGCTTTCCGGGTCATCAAACCGATTTCCGAATGTCCCATCGGCTGACGCCCTCGACCAATCCGGCGGGCGCCAGGCATCGGGCTGCCGGCCAACGCGGTAGATCGGTTGCGGAGGGGTTTTCGTTTCCAGCGCCATGGCTCGCTAACCCCCGGAGATGAATGCCCTCGCAGCGGCAAGGACCTCCGGAGCGATCACTTCGAGGTCTCCCTCACGTAAGAGTCTTAATGGCACCCGGTCTCCCAACTCCGGGTTGACACCGGTCAGCCAAGCCTGCACCACGTTCGGTGGGTCATGGTCGAGCAATGTGCGAACGACCTGAAACGTCAGCCGCAGCCGGGGTTCCGCATTGCCATAAGGTTCTTTCCCCTCCATCCACCTGTCCAAAGCACGTACGTCTTTCACGCCCGCCACATACGCGGTCAGCTTGCGGCCGATCGAATTCGCCAAGGACGCAACCAGATCCGGAAAAGCCAGACTCAGCGATTCACGGTATGCCTGCAGACCGGGACGAGGCTGTGTAGTGGTGGCCATTGCCTACCTCCAACAGAATCATGGCATAATCACTAACAATAGTCAATATAATAACGGCTAAATAGCACATAAAAACCAAATCCAACTAATTGACTGCGAGCGGATGCTCAGGGCCGGGGTCTCTTCCTTTCCGGGCGTGGCGTTTCGACCGCAAAGCACGTCGAGGTCACACACCGCACCGCTGCTCTTTCTTTAATAGGACAGCAGTTTGTGGCGAATCTCAGGCGCCTCAGAATCGCGTGTGTGATTCACCACACCCTCAACAATGGACTTGATCCGAACCGTCTGTACCAGCACCTGCATGAGCGTCTCGACGACAGCCAGCGCCTGGCGGACGCTGGCGGGATCGTCCGGCCGCAGCGGAATGATCAGGTTGGGTTCCGGCGTCTCCTGGCCCCAGTATTCGCATTCGTCATCGAAACAAGCCATGACTGCGTCTCCGGGCCTGAAGTACAGCAGGATGGCGGGCAGAGGAAGATCCAAAGAGTGGTAGCTGCGCTGGGATTCGAGCCAGTCTTCATCGAGGCGAGGTCTTTCCATCGAGTGGGAGATCCGGTGTAGTTCTAGGGTCACTTGGACCAGTTCCTTCAGCGACAGTTCAGTCGGTGCCGGGAAGGGATCCAAGGATTGTGAGGTCTCTGCCGGTGCGCGGGCTTTGAGGCACTCCGGCAGGTCTTGCTCGAGCTTTGGAATCTCGTAGGAATCGGGGTCTTCTTCTCCTTCCGCCCACTCCATCATCTGCTCGGTCCGGTTGCGGGCGTCCCAATCGTCGTAGACACGGACCCAGCGGTAGAGGGCTTGCCGGAGAGTGTCATAGAAAGCAACTCCCATACCGTGATGACAACGTTCCAGTTCCTCAATCACTGTGCCAATGCCTAGCGGAAACGATGACTCGGTATTGAGGACCAAAAAGAGCTGGCCATTGGAATCGGCGCCGGAATCGGAATAACCGGTGTCGACAATGGATTCTCCTAGCGTCAGGGACAGCTCAAAGTGCTCTGCAATGATCTCCTGGCCGTGGTCGCGGAGACAGCGGCGAAATACAGAATCAACCAGGGCGGCAGGAGCTCTTCCTGCCGCGATCCAGTCGGATTCCGTGGCGAAACCGATTTCGACCAGGGTTTGAGCCAAAGCGGTCAGATCCGAGCAACCAAAGGTGATCCGGCTTCCGGCGTGAGCCGCTTCCAGCCGGGGAATTCCTATCAGGCTGGCGGGATTGGCCAGATACCCGGTCCGGGGAAGACGGGATCTCCGCTTCCTTGCAGTGACAGAGCCCGTGCGAGAGCGGTGCTGGCTTCTTGCGAGTCTGGGCATTCGAGCCACCTGTGGATCAGCTCGGTCAGAGGGTTGGCGCTGGCCTGCCGACCCTCTGATTCGCGGATTTCCTGTAACAGCGATTGTTTGGTGGTTTCCCGCATCCCATCAGCCCTTCGACCCGATGGTCCGCTCGAAGGTGTAACGCAGACGGTCGCCAACCGTTTCAGGTCCGGTGATGGCTGCGTTGGTCAGCTCGGGAAACTGAGCGGCATAGAACGAGCGGACTTCCTCAATCGAGAATTTTGGGTTCGGGCATGGCAGCGTAGTCCCGTGGTAGACAAATTCACGTTCGACCAGATTGATTTTCATGATGCTTCACCTCCCTCAACCTCTTCTGCGACTGTCGTTTCCGATTGCGCCTGTGGCGCAAACAGCGAGGGCGCCTCTGGTTCCCGAGGGACGGGTGCCGCCGCTGGTGCCGCTGGAGTTGTTGGACTGATAGAAACAGATGGCTTCGAGGATTTCTTACGAACCTCTTCGCGAGCCGCTTTTGCGGCCGCTTCCATCTCGGCTCTGGCAGAGGCCAGGGTGGTTTGGAGTTGCAGGTGCGCCCCAGTGAAATCCACCAACTGCTGAGGAAGGTCACGATCGAGTTCCTCGGCTGTGCCGGTGATTGCCAACGGGGTGGTCAGGGCGTTGTCTTCGGTGTCAGACGCCTTCTGCGGAACGATGGTGGCTCTGATCGTATCGCCCTCGATAAGGGAGATGGTCAGCAGCAGCCTGCGTTTGCGCAGCAAGGGCATCAGTTCGGTGAACATCTGTTTTCCTCCTGGTGGACGATGGCGATCAGGTTGTCGACGGCAACGTCGAGTTGATCAACTTAATAACGGTACAGGGTCTGAATTCTTGAGGCGGGCGTCAGCGACGGTGCACCTCAAGGAACGGGTGACCGACTCATCTCAGCGTACGTTTCGGTTGGACGAAGGACTGGCCTTGGGGCACCAAGAACAGTTTTGGCGCCTTGCGCCTGCTCTTAGCGTGACAACCGTCACGTTATGGTTCGGGGTAATTCGTTTAACATGCTACGTTCGCGACTATTTCCACTATGACTCACGACCAACTCAAGCAACTCGAGGCTGATCTCTGGAGTGCCGCCAATAACCTGCGCGCCAACTCAGACCTGAAGTCTAGCGAGTACGCGACGCCTGTTCTGGGGCTGATCTTCCTCAAATTCGCTGAGAATAATTACCGTCGGCACGAGGCCGACATCATCGCGGAATACCAGAAGCTGAAGGGCACGCGGCGCGAGCGGAAGCTGTCTGACATCGCCATCGAGAAATGCGGGTTCTACCTCCCGGATCATGCACGCTACGAGCACCCACTTAACCTCCCAGAGGAGAAGGACATCGCCAAGGCTCTCAAAGAGGCGATGAAAGCCATCGAGGAATACAAGCCCGAGCTCGACGGCGTGCTGCCCAAGGACGAATACTTTCGCCTCACTCGCGACGAGAAGACCAAGAATATCCCAAACCAACTGCTGAAGACTTTCGCGAACATTCCGGCGGACTTCAGCAGCGACCTCTTTGGGCAGATTTACGAATACTTCCTCGCAGAATTCGCCCGCAGCGAGGGGTCGAAGGGTGGGGAGTTTTTCACACCGCGTTCAGTCGTCCGACTCATGGTCGAAATCATCGAACCGCACGGGGGCAAGGTGTTCGATCCCGCATGTGGCTCAGGCGGCATGTTCGTGCAGTCGGCTCAATTTATCGAGGAGCATCGGAGGGAACTGAAGGACAGTGGCAGCGGCGTTTTCGTTTACGGGCAAGAAAAGACCCTGGAAACCGTCAATCTTGCCAAAATGAACTTGGCGGTAAACGGCCTGCGCGGCGAAATCAGGAAGGCCAACACCTACTACGACGATGCTTACGGGAGCTTCGGCGCGTTTGACTACGTCCTCGCAAATCCGCCGTTTAACGTTGACGATGTGAGCCTGAGTAGTGTCGAAAAGGACAAGCGCTTCAACACCTACGGCATTCCGCGCAACAAATCCAAGGCCAAGAAAGCCGACGCGGGCAAGGAAACCGTTCCAAACGCGAACTACCTTTGGATGTGTGCTTTCGGCAAACCTGCGTAACCGAGCTGGGCGCTGCTGGAGGAGGGTTCAGGCGTCCTGGTCTTTTGCCCGGTGGCGCTGCAAGGGTGTGAGTCTCCGGTTGACGTCATCGACCGAAATGGCCGTGGATCAAAATCGTCGCCCGTCCATTCCCGCAGCTCCTCATGTCGGAGATCATGACGGGGCTGGGCGACGGCGACCGCTTTCATCCACGACTGACGCGGCCACTGCCTGAGCGACCATCAAAATTGAGGAGGCGTGTCCGGCAGCGCCGTGGAACTAATGCCTTCGCACATCCCGTTGTTCACCGTCACGTTGCCTACGGCGTCAAGCTTCACCGTCCAGATGGTGTCATAGTCGGTGTCCGGCCACTTGTCGGAAGGTGGAGCCAGTGGGCCAGCGTTATAGCTGGTGAGCAGCGCATTTACGGTCGGTGGGATGTGATCGTGCTCCCAGCCCACCAGTATCGTTTGGTTAGAGAACGTGCCCCCGTTAAAGAAATAAATACTGGCTGCGGTGGATGGCTGGGGCGGATTCTGGGAGAAAACGGGGACGCTGGCGGCCAGATTGAAGGGCAAGTTGTTGGCGATGGCATACGGTTCCACGGTCAACGAAGGCCTGACATACGACGAAGCGACACTACCTTCACCGCCCGGGTTGCCGACAGCGGGATCGATGGCGTAAACCTGCGTGGGATGGATCTTGTCGCGTAATGCGTTCGGAAGATCCAGGGCGCGCCATTGCCCCTTGCCAATATAGTTGCCGTCGTCCCACCAACTCTTCGGATGCGCGTCCGCGTGCCGGACAAAGTAAACCGTTTCGTTGGTGTTGGTCCCCGCCGGGATTACGGCGCCATCGATACCGCCGGTCACTGTTCTGCTGAAAGACGCCTGCGTCTGCGGCGTGTTGCAGGAAGTGCTGACCAGCGGGGGCAGCACAGGGTAGGTGGAAGGCGGAGTCAGGTAGCTGTTGTAGGTAACCAGGCTGGCGCTTCCCGACGGCGCGATCGAAATCGCATAGATATAGTTGGGACTGATATAGCTCGCTGGAAGGCTCAGGTTGTAGCCTTCGAGCTTATTGATATTTGCCAGCAGGCTGCTGGTCGTCTCCCACGGCGCCGAGAAGACATAAAACCCCGGCGCGTTTGCCTTCACGATACCGGTTACCAGGGCTTCGTTGTCGCCGTTCTGGTCGCGGAAGTCGAGACCCTGGCAAGCCGCGCAGGGAAACGCCGGCGGCGCAACGTCGTCCGGTAATGCGGCCTCTAACGAATACGATGCAAAGATAGGATAGCTGTTCGCGGTAACCGGCCCGCTGCCCTGGTACGACGCGCTGGTCTGATTCAGCATGGCGAACTGCTGAATGGTCTCCAGCGCCGCCATGTCGGGATAATTGTTTGCAGTTTGCAAATGGGTCATCGGTTCGAGCGCGTAAATGCCAGTTACATTCTGCGTTCCCAGTACTTGCTGTTGCAGGAACGTGGCCATGAGGAGCGACCGCTGTAAGCCCTGATTGGTCAGGTTTGCCGTCGTTGGATTGACGTCCCCTGTCGCGTGGTAAGCTAAATCTTCGCTGACCACGAAGATCAGGTTGAGGTTGCCGGCGCTCAGCGGAGCGGGAGTTGGCTGGCTAGAAGAGCTGCCGCATCCTGCGAGCAGCGTCAAGGTAAGGGCGAACAACAGCGACAGTACAACGGTACCTTTATTCATAATAGCCGTGAGCCTTTCTCACAACCATTTCACGGTTGCGGCAATCGATTGGCAGTAACATCTGTCACGGCGGACAAACAAATAAACGCGACAATCTCAAGAAAAGACCGACTTCCCAATTCCGAACGCCTAACCGGCGGGATTTTTGCGCGCTAACAGACCAACGCCTTTCGGCGAACTCAATACTCTGCGTTTAGTCACTGGGCGCTACACACGTGAAACTCGCCGCATCTTCCCTGCCTACTGGACCGCCGGTGTATTGAGCAAACTTCCGATAAGGACACGAGGGGAGGTTCTTCCAGCATGTCCACACATAGGATCTATGCCAGGCAAGCGCCTTGGTGTCTGTGATGTCAAGGACGTTTTCGCACGAAAGTAACCACCCGTGGAGGGTACAAAATGGGAAAAGGCATAGCAATCTGGCCAGGTCCTTAGACGACTGGACGATTGCCACCGGCCCCATTCGAAAATGGCATGGCTCTAGAATGGCAGAGTCTGCCCTCCGTGGTAGAGACGCGAGCGTGCAAGGCCAGCACGGCGCGGAGTTTTCCGGCCAGCCCCCTGGCCAAAAACCTGCTGCGAATCGGCTTTGATAGAGGCCGGTTTCCCGGCCATCTTCGAGTCGCTCCTGTGTATGGCCGGAATCGATCCTTTCCGGCCATGTGGGATTCATCATAATGCTATGCGGGATCGGGAAGATTCACAGTCCGCGCCAGAGCCTCGCGATAATTCCATGGCATCCATTCCGCAGGTCGGGCGCCCAGTTCCTTGGCGTGGCGCTGCAGCTCGACCAGGTAGTCGAAGGAGTTCACGCCGCATAACATGGCGTACACATCGGAATCAATCCTGATTTTGCGATTTATTCAGCGGACGATGACCGCAAAGCAGTCCTGCAGGATGCTTTGCGCCGTGCTCAGTCCGAAGGCAAGCCAGTTAACATCGATGATGTGAGGTGGCTAAACTTGATTGATCGTCTCAAGTCAAAGCTCATCGAACCATCCGCTGCCGAACAGGCGCTTGCGCGTCTCATGGATCATGACCGTATCGTCGAGACATATGGGATTTACGAACAGGAGCTTAGGCGCATAAACGCCTTGGACTTCAATTCCCTAATATTCGAGGGCTACCGGCTTGTTACAACTTATCCAGCCATTGCTGCGCGGTACCGCCGATCTTATCCCTATTGGCTCATTGATGAATTCCAGGATACAAATACTGCTCAGTATAAATTCGTGCGTGCACTTGCTGGCAACGACTTCCGGAATATTTTTGCGGTGGCGGATGACGACCAGATTATCTACGAGTGGAATGGTGCGAGCTACAGCCAGATACAATCATTCCTTGCCGATTATTCCGCTCAAGCGCTGCAGCTGCCAACCAACTGTCGTTGTCCCCCCGCTATCGTCGAAGCTGCAAACCGCCTTGTAGTCTATAACGCGCAGCGGACTAGTTCCAAGGAACCCCTCATCGCTGGAAAGATGGAAGTAAAGTATCCTGCCGCGGAGCATATTCAACTTCGTGCTTGCATCGGACAATATTCATTCCGACGGAGTGTCATGGGTATGCTCCAGTGTGACCTGCATTGGTATTTGTTTCGGTTTTGCTCGGATTGGATTACCGGAAGAGAGCGGGATGACGTTGTGCAGCGTGGCGGCGACGCTCACCTGTTCGCCCTGTCGTTATTCTGAAGACGAGCTTGTGTTACAACGGGGACGGCAGTCCAAAGGATATTTATGTCTGCTTTACAGGATCGGTTTGCTCAAGCTCAAGAAGACGTGAACGCACTTGCCGAGCGCCCGGACAACAACACGATGCTGAAGCTGTACGCTCTTTATAAACAGGCGACTCAGGGCGATGCCACCGGGGAGCGGCCGGGCGGCTTCGACTTTGTCCGCGCCGCCAAGTTCGATGCCTGGAGCGAGATCAAAAGGACCTCCACCGAGGATGCCATGCAGCAGTACATCGACCTGGTTGCCTCCCTTCGGCGCTGAGACCGCGCCGTCGTTGATGGGGTGAATAGTCCGATCTGGCCTCGCCCGCAGCTGTGCGCCGTACACCGCAGTATGTGGTCCCTCCGCCTTCCCATCCTCTCCAATAGGCGGAGACGGTCGCTGCGCTGCGGCCCTTATGCGCGAGGCCTTGCTGGTGTGTCGAGACGGTACACCTAGCGCATATTTGGAAGCACTCTTGGCTGGGTGTTCGCAGCAGGCCAAGCAGAGGGTTCTTGCCTCGAAGAGAGAAGCTTACTCGGATTCTGTTGGCTCCTTGTTAGTCGGAGCGGCGATGCCCAAGAAGACCAGAACAGCACGGTTCAGCCGTACCATATCCTCGTCGGCAAGGCGGCCGACACGCGCCCGGATCTTGGCCTTCGCGAACAGATTAAGAACACCGACGATACCCATCCCGCAAGCGCCGTCTCTGTTTGCGCCTTGGCTAGCCACAAACGACAGCCGCAGAAGGGTGAAGGAGAGTGAAACAAGGTTACACTTGTACTGCCGTTACCTAATACCAAATGTCCAGCTCAGCCCAGAGCTGGTGCCGTAGTCGTCGCCCTGAAGACCTGCCGGGGCTGGTTGTCCCAATTGCCGTAAAACGAAATGTTCCAATCCAGATTGCTGACGATCTTGATGTAATAGCTAGCGTTGGTTGTGAATTCGAGGCGTCCGGGCTGCGACATCGCAGGCAACAGAACAGACGTAACCGTTAGATTGGTTTTGTCGAAATGGAAAAGTTTCACCTCGGACGCCAGCATAGCAGCTCCTACATTCTGGGTGTTGACCGGAAACTTAGATTGCTTATAGTTCGTGTTCTGTCCGGCAAAGCCAACAAGCACAGTAATGCTCACGTGATTGGTGTTCTTCAGATATCTTCCGATGCCGCCACCGGCTGTGGTTTGCAGTCTGATGTTCTGCTCCGAGCTCTGCAGGAAGCTGGCCAGACCCGAGTAGAACCAGTTATTCCAGCGCAAAAGGTGAATACCTTCCAGCACCAGTTGATTTCGCGCGGAGGGACTGGCGCCGGTGCTCGAGGCCAGTGTGGAATTGTAGTTTCCTTCTACAGACCAGCGCTCCCGCAGGTACTCGACCTGTGAGTTGAAATTGTATTGCACCGCGTCGTTGCCCTTCGAGTAGTTGATCCCCGAGTTAACGGTGCCGTTGAAACGTTGCCAGAACTTCTCCGACGTCTGCCCCATCTGGATGATTCGCTCACGCTCAATCACAGTTGGCTTCGCGGTGATCTCCAGGACTTGAATCTCGACCGGGCGCCCAGCCGGCGTGTTTGCGGTCTTGAGTGTACCGGAGTAAACCGCGCCATCCTCGGTCTTGACGATGAACAGCTGCTTGCTCTCAATACGGTCGACCTTCGACCACTGAAGTGAGATGGTGCCAACGACGTAGTCCAGGCTGATGTACAGCGTACCCTCATTGAGCGCCTTGATTGCGCAGGTCAAGTGGTCGCCATTGGTCATCACGATCACGTCTGTCTTCTCACGTGCACACAGGGGCAAGGTGAGAAGAATCACAAATGCAAGAACGGGCAATCGGCTATTCATGACTGGCCTTCTGGGTAGAATCCGGCTGAGCTGTGCGGTCATGCTGAAAATCGGAGGACTGCACTTCGGCGCCGGATCGGACCTGGTCGACGAGGGCGGGCAACTTATTTGCCGGCACCGAAGCATTCCTTGGAGCTGCTGGTTATCCTGAGGCTATGCCTGCCGCCGCGTTATCGTGAGCCATCCTCTACAAGTTCTGGCTCTGGTTCCACGACCTCTGGAGTAGCGCGTTTGAAAACCGTCTTTCCTTTCTTGATGGTCTCGACAATCTTGATGTCCTTGATGGCCATCGGATCGACCTTGGTCGGGTTGGCGGTCAGGATCACGAGATCGGCGAGTTTGCCGACTGCGATGGAGCCCTTGCGGTCCTCTTCAAAGTACTGGTAAGCGCCGTCGATGGTGAGTGCCTTCAGTCCGTCGAGCACGGAGATGCGCTCGTCGGGTCCGATCACCTGTCCCGAACGCGAGACGCGATTCACGGAACTCCACAGGATGAGCATCGTGTCCAGCGGAGTCACCAGGAAGTCGCTGTGATTCGTCATGTGCAGGCCAAGCGCCCGCGCTGTCTTCATCGGACTAGAGAAATAGGCGCGCTGCTTGCCGAGGTTCTCCACATGAAGGTCGCCCC
Source organism: Acidobacteriaceae bacterium (assembly GCA_003160215.1). Classification (GTDB taxonomy): domain Bacteria; phylum Acidobacteriota; class Terriglobia; order Terriglobales; family Acidobacteriaceae; genus Bog-257. The sequence goes on along the minus strand of PLQW01000193.1, from coordinate 1,749 downwards.
AGAAGAAAGTGTGGTTGGTGAAGAATGACGGATTAACGCCTAGCTGTACGTACTCGTCCAGCTGGTCACGGCGCACGAACTGCGAGTGGATGACCGTGGTCCGGCGGTCCCGGGGCGCGCCCGCCGCCTTGTGAGCGTTGAGCACCATGTCGATGGTGGCGTCGCCGTTGCAATGTACCAGTACCTGAGCGTTGCGCTCGTAGGCCTTCTTCACCACCGCATCCATGTGCTCTTGCGACACGGTCGGAGTGCCGCGCCAGTTCTTCTCGCCGCCGGGACCGCCGGTGAGATACGGCTGTGTGAAGTAGGCGGTCTTCCCCTGCGGCGATCCGTCGGCAATGATCTTGACCCCGGCGAGCCGATACTGATCCGGCCGCGGCGATCGGAAGTCGTTGCCCAATGTCGTACTGGCAAGAAATTCGTGCGACTCCCAGTAGCCGTTCAGATCGAGATAGAAGCGGCCCTCATCGGCTGCCTTGCGATAGAGCGGCATTACCTTGGGATCGACGGGCGCGTCCTGCACGGTGGTGTAGCCGGTACGGGCATAGATTTGTTGCGCTTTGCCGAGATTGTCGAGCAACAACTGTGGAGATGGCTTGGGAAGCGCGAGCAGGACCGGAAACCAGGAGTTCTCCATCAGCAGCCCTGCCGGCTCGTTGCTGCCGGGCTTGCGCACGGTGACGCCGCCTGCGGGAGTGGGCGTGTTTGCATCAATCCCCGCGGCCTTGAAGCCCGCGGAATTCATCACGCAACCGTGACCGGAAACGTGAACCAGAACCAGGGGCGCGTTAGGGAAATCCTTGTCGAAATCGTCGCGCGTGGCTTCGCGTGCATCGGATAGCGCCGTGCCGTCATAGCCATATCCAATCAGCCATTCGCCCGGCAGCAAAGGCTTGCTGGCGACATGCTGTTTTAGAGCAACGATGATGTCGGCGATGCTCGAGGCGGGGCCGACAGGAGGAGCGGAAACGTTCACGTAATCGGCGATCATCGCCCCTTGGAAGAAGTGGCTGTGCCCATCGATGAATCCCGGCAGCATGGTCTTGCCTTGCAGATCGACGATTCTCGTGGCCGCTCCGGACATCGTTAACATGTCGGCCTTCGTACCCACGGCCGCGATCTTGCCGTCTTTGACGGCCACAGCCTCGACTACGAGATTCTCATCATCCATGGTGATTATGTCGCCGCCAAGATAGACCACATCGGGAACAATCGTCGCGTTTGTCATCATGTCTGTTTCCTCTCTGATGGCAGTTCGTTCTTATGCCCTGGACTTGCGACCCGGTAGCTGCCAGCAAACCACCGTGCCAAGGAGCGCGATCAGGGCTGCCAAGGCCAGCATCATGATTCGGTAGCTGAACACATACGAGCCGATAGCTTTTGTCAGTACCTCGTAGGCGAACTGCGGGTTGAATGCTTTGGCGCTTCCCACGCTGACGTAGGACTGGACGATCCCCGACACTTGCGACAAGTCGCCGGGAGCGGCCCCTGCGCGCACCAGTTGCGAATGCAACTCTGGGCTGAAGAGTCCGTAAAGGAGCGACGAACTGAGCGCCAGGCCGAGGGCAAAGCCAACCTGGCCGAAAAATGTTCGCGACGAACCCAGAGCACCAACCAGGTCGGGTGGAGACTTACTCACAAAAACTCTCGCCGCAGGCGTCTGCGCGAACATCATTCCTACCCCCGCGAGTAATAGCGGGACGAGGAAGAAGTAATATGGCGTGGATTGCCACGCAAAGGCCATCCACG
>PLQW01000223.1 GCA_003160215.1 Acidobacteriaceae bacterium | reverse complement strand
CTTAAAATAGAAATGCTCTAGTTACAAAGTGGTCAGAGCTCCGGATTTGAATGGTCAGCCTTTACTGACCGCTGACCACCGGCAACTGATCACCGCTTTTCCATCACTGCCGCAAAGAACCCATCGCACGGCTGCACACCTGGAACCGTGCGCAGAAACCTTCCGTTGAGCAGCGAATCCAGATCCTCCCACTTCAGTTCGCCGGTTGCTCGAAGTTTTTCGAGTTCCTCGCGACAGTCCCGCAATTGATATCCTTCGGTGTCGCGCAACACTTCTTCCACGACTGCTTCGTTCTCTTCTTTCTCCAACGAGCAAGTGGAATACACGGCGCGTCCACCGGCCGCGAGTTGTTGCAACGCCGCGCGGAGAATTGCAACCTGTTTCGTGTGGAGTTCGCTCAGGGTTCCTACTGCGAGCCGCCATTTGATGTCCGGATTGCGCGCGAAGGTTCCCGTGCCCGAGCACGGCACGTCGGCCAGCACGCGGTCGAATCCGCCATTCAGCGGGAGCTGCAGAGCGTCCGCAGCGATCACTTTGACGTTGGCGGCACGCACACGCTTCCGCACCAGACCAGCGCGGTGCTCGTGGATCTCCGCCGCAATGATCTGCGCTGCCGGATTGCGCCATGTCATGGCGGCGGTCTTGCCGCCGGGAGCGGCGCAGCAGTCGAGCAACCGCGAGCCCGTCCCCACCAGTGCAGCGACGAGTTGCGAAGCTTCATCCTGGATGAACACCCGGCCCTCTATGTAGGCGTGCGTTCGCGTCAGGTCTCCCTCAACCAAAGTGCGAGAGCTGGCAAGCAGAACGCCGGGCGCAAGCTTGACACCTTCCGACGTCAGCTCTCGTTCAGTGTCTACATTCTCCAGACGCAGCGAGGTGGTGGGTATCCGCTGATCGAATTCACAGATTTGCCGAGTACGTTCCGTGCCAAACTGCGCCACCCAGCGCTCAACCAGCCACTCCGGATGCGCGTATTCACGCGCCAGGAAAGAGACCGGAGCTTCGTCGGCCGATGGTTGGACAGGCTCTGTCCTGGCTTCAGCGATTTTCCGCAGCACCGCATTCGCAAACGGCGCGGCCGATCTTTTTTGCGCGCGCTTCACCAGTTCTACGCTGTCATTGATGGCGGCGTGCGGTGGCACGCGGGTCAGAACCTGCAACTGGTAAGCAGCTAGCCGGAGCGCATTCAATACCTCGGCATCCAGTTTCTTCAGCGGCCGCGATGCCGCCGCTGCGATCTCGTCATCCAGTCGCGAGCGCCAGCGGAGAACTCCCATGACGAGTTCCATCGCGAGACCGCGATCGGTAGGTGCGAGCTTGTCCAGTCGCTCGGAGTGCAGCAGTTCGCTGGCGTAGGCGTTCTGCTGGTCGATCCGCAGCAGAATATCGAAGGCGACCGTGCGTGCGGGAGAGATGGACATGATCAGCACTCAGCACTCAGCACTNNACTCAGCAATCAGCACTCAGCACCAGCACTCAATACAAAGGCCTTGCGTTTCCGCGGGTTGATCGGTGGTTCGCAGCCGTCGCGAGATTGCAATCCAGAATGTTCTTGATCATTGCTAATCACTGATTGCTAATTGCTAATTGCTGAGTGTTTATTGCTCCTCTCTATCTGCCTAGAATCTCGTCGCTCCGCGGCTGATAGCCATTGATGAAATCGTGGGCGCTCATCCGCTTCTTGCCTTCGACTTGCAGTTCCTGAACCTCGAGAGCCGTACCGTGCGCGAAGCCTAACAGCAAACGGTCGTTGTCGATCGCGAAGTGGGCTGGGGCGATACTAACCTTGGTAACTGGTACTGCCGCATGAATGTGCAGCATCTTGCCGCGAAAGCTGGTGAACGCGCCCGGCCACGGTTGAAATCCGCGCAAGCGGTTCCAGGCATCCACCGCGCTACGCGAGAAATCGATGAGTCCGTCTTCCCGTTTGAGAATCGGAGCGAGCGTGGCCTTGGTATCGTCCTGCGGACGCGGCGCTATGGTTCCATTCTTCAGACCGGCCAGAGTTGCGATCATGAGCTCAGCCCCCATCTGTGCCAATCGCGGGGCCAGCGTGAGCGCAGTATCTTCAGGCAGTATCCGTTCTACGGACTGCAGCAGGATGTCCCCAGTGTCGAGGCCAGCATCGATGCGCATGGTGGTCACGCCCGTGACACTTTCCCCAGTCGCAATCGCCCACTGGATCGGAGCGGCTCCACGATACTTGGGCAGTTGCGATGCATGAAGATTAATGTTGCCGAGCCTTGGCAGATCGATCATCCACTGCGGGATGATGCGGCCGTAGCCGACCACGATGATCGCTTCGGGTGCAATGCCCTCCAATTGTGCGCGGAATTCATCGTTGTTCTTGATCTTCTCCGGTTGGACGATCGGGAGGTTGAGCGCGAGTGCAGTTTGTTTCACCGGCGAGGCCGCCAGTTGCATGCCGCGTCCGCTGGGACGATCAGGTTGGGTTGCGACCAGCTTCACGCGGAAGCCGGCGGCCACCAGCTTCTCCAGCGTGGGCACCGCGAACAGCGGCGTTCCGCAGAAGACCAAGTCCATCATGGGCGCACTACCATTCGCCCTGCTTCACCAGTTTGCGGATCTTGCGCTTCATCATGTCGCGCTTCAGGGCGCTGATGTAACTGATATAGAGCTTACCGTTGAGATGGTCGGTTTCGTGCACCAGCGCGCGCGCCAGTAGATCGTCTCCAGTTACCTCGATGGTTTTACCCTTCACGTCTTGCGCGCGCGCGGTAACCGTGCGTGGTCGCGTTACCTTCTCGCGGAATTCGGGCAGGCTCAGGCAGCCTTCGTTGGAAGTAAGACGCCCTTCGGTATGGATGATCTCGGGATTGACGAGCACGATCTTCGCTTCAGGGTCTTCCTTGAAGGTGACATCGATCACGGCAACGCGCTTGCTGATGCCGATCTGCGGCGCCGCCAGACCGACGCCGTGTGCAGCGTACATGCTCTCAAACATATCTTCGACAAGTTTTCGCAACTCGTCGTCGAACACGGTGATGGGGACTGCCAGCTTCTCCAAAACCGGGTCCCCGAATTTCACGATTGGGTAGACCATTTAGAAGTTTCGCAACTGTTGGCAGTAGCCTTCGAAATTCCGTTGCAATTCCAGCAGCGAATCGCCGCCGAACTTTTCCAGTGCGCACCGGGCCAGCGTGAGCGCAACCATCGCTTCACCCGCGACTCCGGCGGCAGGAACGACACACACATCCGACCGTTCATAGGCGGCCTTCACCGGTTCCCGGCTGACGAAGTCCACCGAGCCCAAGGGACGCCGCAACGTTGAAATCGGCTTCAGGTAGCCACGCAGGCGAATCTCTTCGCCGTTGGAAACCCCACCCTCCAAGCCCCCTGCGTGGTTCGATCGTCGCGTGAAGCCGGTGAACGGGCCCTTCTGCTCGCGCTCGTAGCCTATCTCATCATGCACGGTCGAACCCAGGGAAGCCGCCCCGCGAACCGCATCCCCGATCTCCACCGCCTTTACGGCCTGCAGCGACATCACGGCGGCGGCAAGTTGCGCGTCCAGGCGTTCGTCCCAGTTCGCATAAGTGCCGAGGCCGGGCGGCACGTTGTGAGCCACCACTTCAAAGATCCCGCCGACCGAATCCCCCGTGCGCAGCGCCACGTCCACCTGGTCTTTCATGCGCGCTTCGGTTTCAGGGTCCGCACAACTGAGCAGGATTTCCTCTTTCGCTGCTACACCGCGGATTGCTTCCCAATCGACTGGCGCATCGAGCCGGGCACTGCCGACGGCGATGACGTGACTCAGTACCTCGATGCCGAGTTCCCGCAGCAGTAGTTTAGCGATGGCTCCGGCAGCGACTCGCGCTGCCGATTCGCGGGCAGAGGCGCGCTCCAGTACATATCGCGCTTCGGAGAAGTTGTACTTCACGGCCCCGGCGAGATCGGCGTGCCCGGGCCGGGGCGAAGCCACGCGCTTGTGCTTGGCAGGATCGCCCTCCTCCACCGGCAGCGCCTCGGTCCAGTTCTGCCAGTCCTTGTTCGCCAGCAGCATCGCAATCGGCGAGCCGATCGTCTTTCCGTGACGCACTCCGCTCAGGATGTGCGCCTGATCGCGCTCGATGCGCATGCGCCCGCCGCGGCCATATCCTTGCTGCCGCCTCCAAAGTTCGCGGTCCACGAATTCGAGGTTGACTGCGACTCCCGCGGGCACACCCGAGAGCAGCGCCACTAGAGCTTCTCCATGCGACTCACCGGCTGTTGAAAAGCGCAACATGGGAATAGGAAGGGTGATTGTAGCTGATAGCGTCGGCATTTAGCACTCGGTAGGTAGGGTTTGTCCGTGACTGCGGGCGAGTGCTATTGAGGTTCGCAGAATATCGTGACATCCCCGTAGAGTTGTCATCACGAGCGCAGCGAGGGATCTGCTTTGGCATGGGTATGGAACAAGCAGATCCCTCGCGCCAAACCCGG
>PLQW01000183.1 GCA_003160215.1 Acidobacteriaceae bacterium | reverse complement strand
TTGTTCGATGCCGACATCGGCACTGACGCGGCCCGCGAGATACGCAAGTACTTCATCCCCGACTTTAGCAACTGGAAGGACCACGATTCGTATCGGACGGCGTTTCAACGGCTGGTGAAGGACCTGAAGGCAGGGGCTAGGGGATAGGGGCTAGGGGTTAGTTAAGGCGTGGTCTCGTTGGCGCTATAGGGGTCCTTCGACTCGTCGCTACGCTCCTCGCTCAGGATGACAGCGCCAATCTGCTGACGGCTGAATGCTGAATGCTCGCCCTTACGCGCGATTCAGCATCATCAGCGCGAACAGCAGCGGAAGGTAAATCACCGAGGCTTGCAGCACGTGACGGGCGCGCGGCTTCGAGTCGGGAGCGGAGGGCGTGAGCTTCATCGTCCACATGCGCAGGCTGAACCACAACATGCCGCCGCCGAGCAGCAGCGCGCCTGCGAAGTATGTCCATCCCGCCATTCCCATCAGGGTGGGTGCGAGCGATACCGGGACCAGCGCCAGCGCATACATCACGATGGCGAATGCGGTGGAGCGGCCGTCACTCTCCACTACCGGCAACATGCGGATGCGCGCGTTCTCGTAGTCTTCGCGGTAAAGCCACGCGATGGAATGAAAGTGAGGGAACTGCCAGAAAAACAGAATCGCGAACAGGACGAATGTTTCGCCGTCGAGGCGGCCGCGAATCGCCGTCCAGCCCAGTACGGGAGGCATGGCTCCGGGAAAGGCGCCGAGAAACGTGCAGATGGGATGGACACGCTTCATTGGCGTGTACACCGTGAGATAGCTGATCGAGGTGAGCGCTGCCAGCACGGCGGTGAGCCAGTTCGTGGTTGCCCACAGATAGAGCACGCCACCGATGGTCATGCCGAAGGCGACCACGGAGGCATGCATCAGGCTCATGCTGCCGGTGACCAGCGGACGCCCGGAGGTGCGGCGCATTAAGGCATCCAGATCGCGCTCGACCACTTCGTTGATGGCGGCGGTGCCTCCGCTGACCAGGCCGATGCCGATCAGCGCGTGCAGCAGCGTCCACGACAGTAACGACACGCCCGACTTGGCGGCGGCAAAATACGCGCCAGCCCAGGCGGTCATTACGATGAGCGTGGTGATCCGCGCTTTGATGAGGACGGAATAGTCGCGGGCGAGCGCGGCAAATCCTTCGCGTGGGACAGCCAGCGGCTGAGTGGCGCTGCTCATGCGGTGACGGCCTTTCGTGGTGCGGAGTGGACCGCTGCTTCGGCAGCGTGGACGTTGATCATGCGCCGCGTCTGGATGGCAAGCACCACGCACGTGGCCAGTACCAGCGCGCCTCCGGCAACATGCGACACGGTGCTGATTACAATGCCGGTGATGGGTTGGGGTGGATCCACAAGCCATTGCAGCCGAGTCAGATACGCAGCGAAGCCGAGGCCGAGTTGCGCCATCAACAGCGCCAGCAACAATTGTGCAGGCTTGCGCAGGTGAGCGACGCTGCCGTAGCGCGTCAGCACGCGAACGATTGTCCAGCAGACAATCGCAGTGACAACGCACGCTCCAACAAGATGCGGCAGAAGCTTCATGCCGGAGTGCCGGAAAGCTGCGCCGAGGATCAATTGCACCCACACGCAACATGCCGCCAATGCCGCGAGAGCCGGAGTGCTGGGCGCGAGGCCGCGCTCGGGAAGGGGCAGTTCGTCCTGCAACCAGCTGCGGCTGGTGAACAGGGCCATCGCAATCACGATGCAGAAGATCATTTGCGCGAGCGTGGCGTGCGCCGTGGAAATGGACCACGGCAGGAAATTCAGCACCGTGAGGCCGCCGAGGACACCTTGGCCAACGACCGCCACCAGCGCGGTCCAGCCCAGGACGCGCATCCACTTGCGGATTTCGACACGCTGCGTCCACACCGCCATCACGATGATCAGCAGGCCGATGAACTCGGCGATCATGCGGTGGGTGTGCTCGTACTTCACCCCGCCGACCATCGGCGGCAGCTTGTAAAGCGAACCGAAGGAAGTTGGCCAATCGGGGACCGACAAGCCGGCATCGTTGCTGGTGACCAGGGCGCCGGCGACGATCAGAAGGAACGTGGCCCAAGCGAGAACTATGGCGAAGCGGTGGTGCGCCGGATTGTAACTAATAAGACCAGGTCGCGAGGTCAGAACTAGCTCCTGTCAAAGGTTGCGTCCGCGCAAAGCGACGGGGTCGCTTGTGGGGCGATGTTTCTATCGAGTTCAGTAGGAGGTGCGGTTCAAAGCTGCGGCGAACGCTCTGTCCTCACGCGGCGCTCATAGCGACATTGTACCAAACCGGCTGTTGAGGAGCGGGTCTTAATCTTCGAAGAGCGAGCCTGTTGTGGGCAACGGACGGGGGGTCACTTCCGAACGCCTCGATCCAGAAAGATCCCGCAACTGGTGACCGTGCCTTGAGATAACCGCCTGGGGGCTTTGGGGTGGGTGGAGGGATTCGAACCCTCGACAGCCGGAGCCACAGTCCGGAGTTCTACCACTGAACTACACCCACCATATCCGAAAATTATAACATCCAGCAGCCGCACACTTTGCGGGGAATCAGGCAGGCATACGCTGCCTTCGCAGCGCTGAGACAGGTCGAAAGCTTCAGTTCTCTGAGCAGCCGCCCATCATGCAGCAGTTGGACTGTCCACAACCTGCCGACGCCGCTGGCGCGCTGCTCCTCGTGCTGACGGAAAACGTCGAGAGCTGCTGTTCGAGTTTACCGGTGTGGCAGCTAGGGCACTCGGGTTTCTGCTCACCGAAGAGGATGGCCTCGAACTTGTTTCCACACTGTTCACAGCGGTATTCGAAAATCGGCATTGCAACTCCAATCAATTTCAGGGAAACGTCAATTTGCGCAAGCGTAAACTTGCACACACCCGAATAGCCAGGAATGATACAACCATTATAGATGCAGGAGCGTAATCCCACCTCGCAGGAACCAGGACCGGGGCAGCACTCATTTACAAGCGATGCGGCCTTGCATTCCCTCGCGACAACGGGTGAACGTGATTTTTTTGGCGAGCCGTTCCGGCCACGGCGTGGGTTCCGTGGGGCCCACGCTCAGACCATCGCAGGCAATTTTCTCCCTCGTCGCAACCAACTGCCTCCGCCAGAAGATCGCCTGTTCCAAGTCGAGCCCAATGTGCAGGTGCTATGCCACTGCCATTGGCAGACGGACCGGAGCGGCGCCATGACGCTGGTCATCGTGCACGGACTCGAAGGGTCCAGCGAATCTGGGTATGTGATTGGCACCGGCAGCAAGGCCTGGTGCGCCGGCATGAACGTGGTCCGCATGAATATGCGGAACTGTGGCAACACCGAGTCGCTGGGACCGACGCTTTACAACTCCAGCATGTCTGCCGACGTGGGGGCCGTGGCGGAAGCGCTCATTGCGGAGGAGCGCCTGCAGAAACTGGCATTCGCGGGCTTCTCCATGGGTGGGAACCTGGTGCTGAAGCTTCTCGGTGAGTGGGGCGAGAACGCGCCGCCGGAAGTCGTGGCGGGGATTGGCGTGTCGCCCTCGATGGATCTCGCGCCTTCGGCCGACGCGCTGCACGACCGCGCCAATCGCGTCTACGAAATGAAATTTCTCTGGGGCTTACGCCGGCGCATGCAACGCAAGGCGGCGTTGTATCCCGGCGTTTACGATCTGCGCTATTTGCGCGGGCTCCGCAGCTTGCGTGACTTCGACGACCAGATCACGGCGCGTTACTGCGGCTTTCTCGACGCTCAGGACTACTACACGCGCGCGTCGGCCTCGAACGTGCTTGACCGCATTACGGTCCCTACGCTGATCTTGCACGCCGCCGACGATCCCTTCATCCGAATTCTGCCTGCAACCCAGGAGAAGCTGCTGCACAATCCGCATATCGCCTACCTCGAAACCGAGCACGGCGGACACTGCGCATTCCTCGCCGAAGCCAATGGCTACGATGGCCGCTGGGCCGAGCGCCAGGCCATCGCCTTTCTCCAGCGCATTCAGTCTGGAGAGCCGGCCAGCGCGGTTAAGCCCGCATCCGGCTGAGACGATTTCCCGCTGCCGTGACCGAGCTGGCAGTTGGGTCATGGTTGCCCAATCGGCGCCCTGATTTGCGATAATGAGTTGGCGAGTCGCCGCTCGTGCAAACGATGCGGTCGCCCGTGGGCCCGTAGCTCAATCGGATAGAGCATCAGCCTTCTAAGCTGAGGGTTGCTGGTTCGATTCCAGCCGGGCCTACCATCCTTTTCTGTCAATTAGCGCGAGAGGTGGATTCTGATACCGGGGAAAATACCGGAGGCCCTGGCTGAATTTCGCCCCTGTTCAAGCCTCCGGCCTCCACCCACAGGCCGGACAACATGAAGGGATCAAGCCAGGCCAGTGCGGCGATTCTCGCGAATGTTGCGGGCTAGGAGTGCGCGAGTAGAATTTGGTCAAGGTTTCGCCATACATCGTGTTGGGATTGAAAGACATATGCCACTTCCATACCAGTTGTACGTATTCATCGATAATTCCTTTCTGTTCTTGCAAGGGTACAAGCACGTGCAGAATGTGGCCAATCTTGGGCCCACGAAGCACCCTTATGTTGACTACCTTGCACTGCGCAGTTTTCTCTTGAAGCAGGGGGAGCTCAAGCGGGCTGTCATCGTTGGCTCCGACCTACCGGGCAGCATGATTTCGAAGTGCCAAGCTGCCGGATTTGAGGTTTCGACGTTTCCCAAGTACCCAGAATTCAAAACAGGAGTGCTCAAAGAGAAAGGAATAGACCACAAGATTTGTTGGGAAATCGCAAAAACAATCTTTACAAATAAAGATCCCGTTCCCAACAAGAAAATCATTCTGTGCACGGGAGACAAGGATTTCATGACCGTGCTGTCGGACATTCACACTAGCAACTGGGCTTTCGAGCTTTGGCTTTGGACAAATTCCTATTCTCCGAAATTTGCGCAGCAGGTTAAGGTATTTGGCACGGTTAAAGTGCTCGACGGCGAATGGAAGCACTTCATAAAGATAGGCGATAAGGCCGCTGCTGCCGCCGCACACTAATTGGTTACTGTTGCCAAATGGCAGTCGGGGCCTTGTTCTGCGGCAACACGCGGGCCGCACAATCCACGCAGTTTCAAGGTAGCCCACTACCAAGAAAATCGCATCGGTTTCTCGAAGCCGCCTTGCCGTCAGGGAAGACGTGTCCACGCCCCCTGGGACACCCCCGTGCCGGACAACGTGAAGGAACCAAGCAAAAGCTGGTTCGATTCCAGCCGGGC